>NZ_JBSGBZ010000044.1:0-66081 GCF_053601495.1 Streptomyces sp. NPDC004721 | reverse complement strand
CCCGGTTACATTCCGAACCCGGAAGCTAAGCCTTACAGCGCCGATGGTACTGCAGGGGGGACCCTGTGGGAGAGTAGGACGCCGCCGAACAAATTGTGAAAGGGTTGGACCCCGAACTTCGGTTCCGGGTCCAACCCTTTTTTGTTTTCCGTTACTTGAAGTTCATGTTGCGCAACCAGCATCCGCCTCATGGGTATTGCTGCTCTGCTCAGGGCCGCCGGCGTCGGAGTCGGTGACGAGGTCGTCGTGCCGGCGTTCGGCAACGTGGAGGTCGCCGAGGCCGTGACACAGGTGGGCGCGCTGCCGGTGTTCGCCGACATAGACCCGATGACGTACTGCCTCGACGCCTCCACCGTCGAACAGGCCCTGACCTCGCGCACGGTGGCCGTGGTCGTCGTACACCGCTTCGGCCGGTCCGCCGACATGGGTCGGCTGCACGAGATGGGTCGGCTGCACGGGCTGCTGGTACTGGAGCAGGGCGAGTCCGAGGCGCCGTACGACGAGATGGCGCGGCGCAGGGAGCGTGCCGCCTATCTGGACACCAAGTTGCGGGGCGTGCGGACGCCCGACGGTGGTGACGGGCACACCTATCAGCAGTACGTGGTGCGGGTGCCGGGGAACGGCCGGCCGGACCGGGACGCCTACGCACGCGCCATACGCGCCAGGGGAGTTGACTGCCGGGTGCCCGTGAAGACCCCCGTTCACCGGCTGCCGGAGTTCCGTCGGTGCGTGTCCCTGCCGGAGACCGAGCGGGCCGCCGAGGAGACGCTCACGCTGCCCGTGGACGCCTCGTTGACGCGGCGGGAGATGCAGCGGATCGTCTCGGTGTGCAACGCGCTCGGCGGACCGATCATGGTTGGGAGCACCGCCCTGTTCGGGGTATGATCTATTCCGTTGCCGCGGGGGGAACCCCGAAAAGGCGACAGGCCCCTATAGCTCAGTCGGCAGAGCGTCTCCATGGTAAGGAGAAGGTCAACGGTTCGATTCCGTTTGGGGGCTCCAACGGAAAAGGCCCTCACCCATCGGGTGAGGGCCTTTTCCATGCCCTGGGGCGCCCTACTGCTGGAGACCCGGCACCCGCATCGCCAGGATCGCCATGTCGTCGGACGGAGCGTCCGAGGCGAAGCGCTCCACCGCGCGCATGATGCGGGCCGCCACCGCACCGGCCGTCAGGCCCGTACAGGTGGTGAGCACGTCGGCGAGACCGTCGTCGCCCAGCATCCGGGTGCCCTCACGGCGCTCGGTGACGCCGTCCGTGACGCACAGCAGCACGTCGCCCGGGTCCAGCGTGATCGTCTGCTCGTACAACTCCAGGTCCTCCATGACGCCGAGCAGCGGCTGGGGGTCGGCGGCCGGCTCCACCGTGCCGTCCTGACGCAGGCGCAGCGGCAGCGGATGGCCGGCACAGACCACCTTCAGCCGGGCGCTGCCGTCCTCCTGAGGCCACAACTCGCCGTACAGGAGCGTGAGGAAGCGGCTGCGGGCGCCCTCGTCGAGGATCGCGGAGTTCAGTCGCTCCAGCACCGCCGGGCCGCCGAAGCCCTCACGGGCCAGCAGCCTGAGCGCGTGCCGGGCCAGGCCGGTCACCGCGGCCGCCTCCGGGCCCGTACCGCAGACGTCGCCGATGGCGAAGCCGTAGGCGCCGTCACGGATGGGGAAGAGGTCGTAGAAGTCACCGCCGACCTCGTTGCCCTCACCGGCCGCTCGGTAGATGACCTCGACCTCCACGCCCTCGACGTCCGGGAGCCCCGGCGGCAGGAGGCTGCGCTGAAGCGACTGGCTGATGGCCGTGCGCTCCGAGTACAGGCGGGCGTTGTCCAGGGCGAGGGCGGCGCGGCGGCTCAGGTCCTCGGCCAGTTCCAGGATCTCCTGGCGGAAGTGTTCGTCGGCGGGCTTGCCGAGGGTGAGCATGCCGATGACGCGGTTGCGGGCGACCAGCGGCAGGACGACCGTCTCGCCGCCGACCGCGGAGGCCGTGGCGAGGGTCGGTCCGATGATCGTACCGATGTGGTGGTGCGAGTCGCCCAGGCTGAGGCTGCGCATGGAGCTGCGCAGGGCCGCCTGGTGGGCGGCCTCGCCGGGAGCGGTCCACACGCGTGCTCCGGGCGTGGGAACCGGGTCCGGCGGCGCGATCTTGGACAGCAGGGACTTGATGCCGTCGATCAGTTCCTCGTCCTCGTGCAGGACATAGGACAGGTAGGGGTCGGAGGCCTGGTCGGCGATCGTGTAGACGGCGCACCAGGTGGCCAGGGTCGGGACCGTCATCTGGGCCATCAGGGCGAGGGTCTGGTCGCGGTCCAGGGTGCCGGCCAGCAGATCGGAGGCCTCGACGAGGAAGCTGAGGGAGCCGCGGCGCAGCCGCTCCAGTTCGCCCAGGCGGGCCGACTCGACGGCCAGGGCGATGCGGTCGGCGGCGAACTGGAGGCGCAGCGCCTCCTCGTTGGAGTACCGGCCGGGTGCCTCCGCGGCGACGCCGAGGGAGCCGGTGAGGCGGCCCTCGACCTTCAACGGGACCGTGACGACCGAGCGCATGCCCGTGCTGTTGAGGAGGGGGACGGCGCCCGGGACGGCGGTGAGGTCGTCGTGGACGGCCGGCATCCGGGCGGAGCCGTAGCGGCCGGGGCCCGCCTCGACGGGGACGCGGGCGAAACGCTGGCGCGCGGAGGGCAGGCCGGTGGAGGCGCGGACCTCCAACTCCGTTTCGTCGTCGGTGGCCAGCAGGAGGAAGGCGGCGTCGCCGTCGAGCATGTCGCGGGCGCGTTCCACCGTGCGTTGCAGCAGGCCGTCGAGGTCGTCGGGGGCGGGAGAGCCGATGAAGACCTCGAAGGGGTCGGCGCTGGGGCCCTCGGTGGCGCTGCCCGCGTCGGCGGACGCCGGGAGGCGCAACGGGGTCTGGAGCACGGCCCGTTCGTGGTCCCGTACGAGCAGGCAGACCGTGGAGGGCTCGCCGGCGGTGTCGCGGACGCGGAGGTGCGAGGCGTAGACGGGGATGACGCGGCCGTGGGCGCCGCGGATGCCGTAGCTGCCCTCCCAGCGGGAGAGTTGGAGCGCCTCGGCGATGCCGGTGCTGGTGCCGGGGGTGTGCGGCCAGGCGGCGAGGTCGGTGAGCGGCCTGCCGGTGACCTGCTTGGAGGCGTAGCCGAACAGCTCCTCTGCGTCCTCGTTCCAGGCGCTGATGGAGCCGCTGCGTTCGATCTGGACGACGGCCACGCGGACCCGGCTGTCGGCGAGCGGGAGCAGGTCGGCGGGCAGGCAGGGGCCGGCGGTGCGGGTGCCGACCGGGCGATCGGGCAGGTCCAGTTGGAACCAGACCTTCTTGTGCGTCGGCGTGTACTCCACGCCCCAGCGGCCGGCCAGGGCCGCGCACAGTTGCAGGCCGCGGCCGCCCTCGCGGTCGGGGCTGCCCATGTTGATCGCCGAGCTCTGCACGGGGAGCTCGCGTTCGGGGTAGCGGTCGGACACCTCGATGCGTGCTCCGTCGTCGCTGCGCAGGCACAGCACGTCAGCCGCGGTTCCGGCGTGGACGACGGCGTTGGTGACCAGTTCGCTGGTGAGGACCACGGCGTCGTCGACGATGTCGCCGAAGCCCCACCCCTGGAGGGTGTCGCGGACGAAGGACCGGGCGGTCGCGACCGAACGCCCCAGGGGATCGAAACTGGCGGCCGCGCGCGCGGTGATCACAGAACTCCCTGTCCGGTTGTCGACGTGCAGACCCTGGTGGCCGATGGACTCGCGCCGCTGTTCCGGCAGCTGCGGGCCGTTCGGCTGTGGCTCCGGGGGCTGTCCCCCGGGGATCACTCCGGTGGTCATGTCTGCGGCCGCCCTCCGATGCCCGCTCGTTCCCGTGCCACCGTCCAGGCCGGACGGACCGGTGCGGCTGGACAGCCCCATGCAAGGTTACTTACCTTCACCGTCCACGCGGATGCCGGTTGCCAGTGTTTCCGCCCCAAGGGTGTGCGGAGGGTGTGCGAAGCTGCCGAACTGTTATGGCCTGGTTCGGCCGGGGTGAAACACTGGGCAGGCTTCTGGTGAAGGTCCGGGCAGGCTGAGTGTGTTCTCTGCACCCAGGGCAGCAGCTCTCCCTGTGGGCTGATTACATCGGACAGGAATACGCAGCAGTAACCGGTACGCGACCAGGCGTACCGCAGCACGGCGGTAACGGTCGACCCCTGCGGGAGGGACACAGTGGAGTCTGGCGCAGCGACGCGGGGCACGAAGCCGCGCGCGAAAGGCGGACAGTCCCCGAAGAACCGGCGCACGACGCGCAACGGGACCACCGAGGTGGACACGGCTTCCCTGAACCGACTGCTGGCCGCTCTGGTGTCCATGCGCGACGGCAATTTCCGCAGGCGGCTCACGGTGTCCGGGGACGGCGTGATGTCGGAGATCGCGGCTGTCTTCAACGAGGTGGCCGACCGCAATCTGCATCTGACGGGCGAGTTGTCGCGGGTGCGGCGCATGGTCGGACGTGAGGGAAAACTCACCGAGCGGCTGGAGACGGGTGCCTGCGAGGGCTCCTGGGCGACCGCGATCGACCACTCCAACGCGCTGGTCGACGATCTCGTACGACCGGTCTCCGAGGTCGGCCGGGTCCTCTCCGCGGTCGCCGAGGGCGACCTGTCACCGCGCATGGAGCTGCGCACGCAGGTGCCGGAGGGGGCCGGGCATCCGCTGCGCGGCGAGTTCCTGAAGGTCGGACGGACCGTCAACAACCTCGTCGACCAGCTGTCGACGTTCACCGACGAGGTCACGCGCGTGGCCAGCGAGGTGGGTACGGAGGGCAAGCTGGGCGGGCAGGCGAGGGTGCGTGGTCTGTCCGGATCGTGGAAGGACCTCACGGACTCCGTCAACACCATGGCGTCCCGGCTGACGGCGCAGGTGCGGGATATCGCGCTGGTCACCACGGCGGTGGCCAAGGGCGATCTGTCACGGAAGGTGACCGTCCACGTCGCCGGCGAGATGCTGGAGCTGAAGAACACCGTCAACACGATGGTGGACCAGCTCTCCGCGTTCTCCTCCGAGGTGACGCGGGTCGCCCGTGAGGTGGGCACGGACGGCATCCTCGGTGGTCAGGCGCATGTGCCCGGGGTCGACGGCACCTGGAAGGAACTCACCGACTCGGTGAACCTGATGGCCGGCAACCTGACGGCGCAGGTGCGCGGGATCGCCCAGGTCACCACCGCCGTGGCGAACGGCGACCTGTCGCAGAAGGTGACCGTTCCGGCGCGTGGCGAGGTCGCGCAGCTCGCCGACACGATCAACCAGATGACCGAGACGCTGCGCATCTTCGCGGACGAGGTCACACGGGTGGCCAACGAGGTCGGCGCCGAGGGCCGCCTGGGCGGGCAGGCGAACGTGCCGGGGGTGGCCGGCACCTGGAAGGACCTGACGGACTCCGTCAACACGGTGTTCCGGAACCTCACCACACAGGTGAGGGACATCGCCACCGTGACGACGGCCGTGGCCAGCGGTGACCTGTCGCAGAAGGTCACCGTCGACGTGGCCGGCGAGATGCTGGAGCTGAAGAACACCGTCAACGGCATGGTCGACCAGCTGTCGTCCTTCGGTGCCGAGGTCACGCGGGTGGCGCGGGAGATCGGGGTCGAGGGCGAGCTGGGCGGTCAGGCGCAGGTGGCGGGCGCGGCGGGAACCTGGAAGGACCTCACCGACTCCGTCAACACGGCGTTCCGCAACCTCACCGGACAGGTGAGGAACATCGCACAGGTGACGACGGCCGTGGCCAACGGTGATCTGTCGCAGAAGGTCACCGTGGACGTCTCCGGCGAGATGCTCCAGCTGAAGAACACCGTGAACACGATGGTGGACCAGCTGTCGTCGTTCGCCGACCAGGTGACCCGGATGGCCCGCGACGTGGGAACGGAGGGCCGCCTGGGCGGTCAGGCCCGCGTGGACGGTGTGTCCGGCACCTGGAAGGAGCTCACCGACTCCGTCAACTTCATGGCCGGCAACCTCACCTCCCAGGTGCGGCAGATCGCCCAGGTGACGACGGCCGTGGCGCGCGGCGACCTGTCGCAGAAGATCGACGTCGACGCGCGCGGGGAGATCCTGGAGCTGAAGAACACCATCAACACGATGGTGGACCAGCTCTCCGCCTTCGCCGACCAGGTCACCCGGGTCGCCCGCGAGGTGGGCACGGAGGGGCGTCTGGGCGGTCAGGCGCAGGTGCCCGGCGTCGCCGGTGTGTGGCGGGACCTCACGGACTCCGTGAACGGCATGGCCGGCAACCTCACCGCCCAGGTGCGCAACATCGCCCAGGTCGCCACCGCCGTGGCCCGCGGTGACCTCTCGCAGAAGATCACCGTGGACGCGCGCGGGGAGATCCTGGAGCTGAAGAACACCCTGAACACGATGGTGGACCAGCTCTCCTCGTTCGCCCAGGAGGTCACGCGGGTTGCCCGTGAGGTGGGCACGGAGGGCATCCTCGGCGGTCAGGCCGAGGTCCAGGGCGTCTCCGGCACCTGGAAGGACCTCACCCAGTCCGTGAACTTCATGGCGAACAACCTGACCAGCCAGGTGCGCAACATCGCCGAGGTCACGACCGCCGTCGCCAAGGGCGACCTGTCGAAGAAGATCACCGTCGACGCCAAGGGCGAGATCCTGGAGCTCGTCACCACCGTCAACACGATGGTCGACCAGCTGTCGTCCTTCGCCGAGCAGGTCACGCGGGTGGCGCGCGAGGTGGGCACGGAGGGCATCCTCGGCGGCCAGGCGCACGTGGCCGGTGCCGTGGGCATCTGGAAGGACCTCAGCGACAACGTCAACCTGATGGCCAACAACCTGACCATGCAGGTGCGCAACATCTCCCAGGTCGCGGCCGCGGTCGCCAACGGCGATCTGACGCGGACGGTGACCATCGAGGCGCGCGGTGAGGTCGCGCAGCTCGCGGACACGTTCAACACCATGGTGAAGACGCTGAGTTCGTTCGCCGACCAGGTCACCAAGGTGGCCCGCGAGGTGGGCACGGACGGCATCCTCGGCGGCCAGGCGTACGTCCCGGGGGTGGCCGGCACCTGGAAGGACCTCACCGAGTCCGTGAACCAGATGGCGTCCAACCTGACCGGTCAGGTGCGCAACATCGCCATGGTCACCACCGCCATCGCCAAGGGCGATCTGACCAAGAAGATCGACATCGACGCGCGCGGGGAGATCCTGGAGCTGAAGACGACCATCAACACGATGGTCGACCAGCTGTCCAGCTTCGCCGAGGAGGTCACGAGGGTCGCCCGCGAGGTGGGCACCGAGGGCCAGCTCGGCGGCCAGGCACGCGTGCGTGACGTCGACGGCACCTGGCGGGACCTGACCGAGTCCGTGAACGAGATGGCCGGGAACCTCACCCGGCAGGTGCGCGCCATCGCGCGCGTGGCCACCGCGGTCACCCGCGGCGACCTGAACCTGAAGATCGACGTGGACGCCTCCGGCGAGATCCAGGAGCTCCAGGACTACATCAACAAGATGATCGCCAACCTGCGCGACACCACGATCGCCAACAAGGAGCAGGACTGGCTCAAGGGCAACCTCGCCCGGATCTCCGCGCTCATGCAGGGCCGCCGCGACCTCCAGGACGTGGCCTCGCTGATCATGAGCGAGCTGACGCCGGTGGTCTCGGCACAGCACGGTGCCTTCTTCGTCGCCATGCCGCTCGTCGACGACACGGACCTCGGGAGCGAGGGCGACGACTCCTACGAGCTGCGGATGCTGGGTTCCTACGGCTACTCGCTGGGCTCGATGCCGACGTCGTTCCGGCCGGGCGAGGCGCTGATCGGGACCGCCGCGGAGGAGAAGCGGACCATCCTGGTCGAGAACGCGCCCAGCGGCTATCTGAAGATCTCCTCCGGGCTCGGCGAGGCGCCCCCCGCGCAGGTGATCGTGCTGCCGGTGCTGTTCGAGGGGACGGTGCTCGGCGTCATCGAGCTGGCCTCGTTCACGCCGTTCACCCACATCCAGAAGGACTTCCTGAACCAGATCGCGGAGATGATCGCCACCAGCGTCAACACCATCTCCGTCAACACCAAGACCGAGCTGCTGCTGAAGCAGTCCCAGGAGCTGACCGAGCAACTGCGGCTGAGGTCGGAGGAGCTGGAGCAGCGGCAGAAGGCGCTTCAGGCGTCCAACGCCGAACTGGAGGAGAAGGCCGAGCTGCTGGCCCAGCAGAACCGCGACATCGAGGCGAAGAACTCCGAGATCGAGGAGGCCCGGCAGGTCCTGGAGGAGCGCGCCGAACAGCTCGCCGTCTCCATGCGCTACCGCAGCGAGTTCCTGGCCAACATGTCGCACGAGCTGCGTACGCCGCTCAACTCCCTGCTGATTCTGGCCAAACTGCTCGCCGACAACGCCGAGGGCAACCTCTCCCCGAAGCAGGTCGAGTTCGCCGAGACGATCCACGGCGCCGGCTCCGACCTGCTCCAGCTCATCAACGACATCCTGGACCTGTCGAAGGTCGAGGCGGGCAAGATGGACGTCTCCCCGACGCGCATCGCGCTCGTCCAGCTCATCGACTACGTGGAGGCCACCTTCCGCCCGCTGACCGCGGAGAAGGGCCTCGACCTGTCCGTACGGGTGTCGCCGGAGCTGCCCGCGACCCTGCACACCGACGAGCAGCGGCTGCTCCAGGTACTGCGCAACCTGCTGTCCAACGCGGTGAAGTTCACCGACTCCGGATCGGTGGAGCTGGTCATCCGTCCCGCCCGGGACGACGTTCCGCAGCCGATCCGCGAGCAGTTGCTGGAAGCCGGCTCGCTGGCCGACCCGGACGCGGGCCTGATCGCCTTCTCCGTCACCGACACCGGAATCGGCATCGCGGCCAGCAAGATGCGGGTGATCTTCGAGGCGTTCAAGCAGGCCGACGGCACCACCAGCCGCAAGTACGGCGGTACCGGACTCGGGTTGTCCATCTCGCGGGAGATCGCGCAACTGCTCGGCGGTGAGATCCACGCCCAGAGCGAGCCGGGCCGCGGCTCGACGTTCACCCTGTACCTGCCGCTGTACCCGGGGGAGCTGCCCCCGCAGGGCTACCAGCAGCCCGGCTCCGTGCTGGACGCCGGCGAACTGGTCGCCGCCCCCGAGCCGGATCCGTCCGGGCAGGCCGCCGCGCACGTCGAGACGCCGGCGGAGGTGAAGTCGTACCAGGAGACGCAGCACGGCCCCGCCGCGCTCTTCCGGCGCCGCCGCAAGGCCCTGCCCACCGCCGACCACAGGCCGGCGCGGCACGGGCGGCCGTTCCAGGACCAGTGGGTGGTGGCGTCGTCGGGCCCGGCGGAGCCGGAGACCGTCCCGCAGGGGCACCGTGACATCCGGTTCGGCGGCGAGAAGGTGCTCATCGTCGACGACGACATCCGCAACGTCTTCGCCCTGACCAGCGTCCTGGAGCAGCACGGCCTGTCCGTGCTGTACGCCGAGAACGGCCGTGAGGGCATCGAGGTGCTGGAGCAGCACGACGATGTGGCGGTCGTCCTGATGGACATCATGATGCCCGAGATGGACGGTTATGCGACGACCACGGCGATCCGGCGGATGCCGCAGTTCGCCGGGCTGCCGATCATCGCGCTGACCGCGAAGGCGATGAAGGGCGACCGGGAGAAGGCGATCGAGTCGGGCGCCTCCGACTACGTGACCAAGCCCGTGGACCCCGATCACTTGCTGAGCGTGATGGGGCAATGGATGAGCGGGGAGTGACGGCGGACCGGTGACCGGAACGTTCGGAGGGCGTGGGACGTTGTCGACTCGGAGGCCCGGAAGCCGTGTAGAAGTGCGGAATCCGGGGAACCTTCTGGTCTCCCGCGGCGTTTCCGCCAGGTGCACAGTGACATCACGGTGACAGGGTGTGGCGACGGGCGGGGTGCGGCTACGATGACCGGCACAAGGACGGGCGGCGCAAGGGAGTCGTCCCCTGGGGCGGCACCCGCCGGTGCCTCCCCGGTTCCTGCGGACAGGGGCGGCCCCAAGCCGGGGCGAGGAGGGCGGGCCATGGTGCAGAAGGCCAAGATCCTCCTGGTCGATGACCGGCCGGAGAATCTGCTGGCGCTGGAGGCCATCCTCTCTGCGCTCGATCAGACGCTGGTGCGGGCATCGTCCGGGGAGGAAGCGCTCAAAGCGCTGCTCACGGACGACTTCGCGGTCATTCTGCTGGACGTCCAGATGCCGGGCATGGATGGCTTCGAGACGGCCGCGCACATCAAGCGGCGGGAGAGGACCCGGGACATCCCGATCATCTTCCTCACCGCGATCAACCACGGCCCCCACCACACCTTCCGCGGCTACGCGGCGGGTGCGGTGGACTACATCTCCAAGCCGTTCGACCCTTGGGTGCTGCGCGCGAAGGTCTCGGTCTTCGTGGACCTGTACATGAAGAACTGCCAGCTGAAGGAGCAGGCGGCCCTGCTGCGGCTCCAGTTGGAGGGTGGCGGCAAAGGCGCGGTGGGCGACGGCAAGGAGTCGGTCGGTCTGCTCGCCGAACTCTCCGCCCGCCTCGCGGCCGTCGAGGAGCAGGCGGAGGCCCTGTCCAAGCAGTTGGACGACGAGTCCGCCGACGCGGCGGCGGTGGCCACGGCAGCCCACCTGGAGCGCAAGCTGACGGGTCTGCGACGCGCGCTGGACGCGCTGGAGCCGGGCACGGGGAGCACATCCTCGGTGCCTTCGCAGGGCTGAGTCCGAATCCGGAGCGCGGGCCCGGCCCGCGCGGCGAGCGGCGGGATCGGGCCATGCTCCCCGTGACGTACAGCTCTTGAGGGCGTGTCAGCGCGGCTCCTCTCCGGACCCGACACGAACGGGTGAAGCAACGGGCGCACGTGTCCACTGTCGTCTCCACCGGTAACCTCACACCCATGGCCTCACGTCCCTCCGCAGCCAAGAAGCAGCCCGCGAAGAAGGCCGCCGCTTCCGGGGCGGCTCCGGCGAGGAAGGCCGCCGCGAAGAAGTCCCCCGCCAGGAAGGCCCCCGCCAAAAAGGCCGCGGGCAAACCCGCGGCCCGGCCGGCGCCCAGTCCGACGGGGGGCGTGTACCGGGTGGTGCGCGCCCTCTGGCTCGGGCTCGCGCACGCCGTCGGCGCCGTCTTCCGCGGAGTGGGGCAGGGCGCCAAGAACCTCCACCCCGCGCACCGCAAGGACGGCATCGCCCTGCTGCTGCTCGCCGTCGCTCTGATCGTCGCCGCCGGTACCTGGGCCGATCTGCGCGGGCCCGTCGGCGACCTGGTCGAGATCCTGGTGACCGGTGCCTTCGGCCGGCTGGACCTGCTGGTGCCGATCCTGATCGCGGTCATCGCCGTCCGCTTCATCCGGCATCCCGAGAAGCCCGACGCCAACGGACGGATCGTCATCGGACTGTCCGCCCTGGTGATCGGCGTGCTGGGGCAGGTCCACATGGCCTGCGGCTCGCCCGCCCGCAGCGACGGCATGCAGGCGATAAGGGACGCCGGCGGGCTCATCGGCTGGGGCGCGGCGACCCCGCTGACCTACGCGGTGGGCGAGGTCCTCGCCGTACCGCTGCTCGTGCTGCTCACGGTCTTCGGCCTGCTGGTCGTCACCGCGACCCCGGTCAACGCCATCCCGCAGCGGCTGCGGCTGCTCGGGGTGCGGCTCGGCATCGTGCACGACCCGGAGGCCGACGAGTACAGCGACGACGACGCGCGCTACGAGGAGCAGTGGCGCGAGGCGCTGCCCGCGCGCTCCCGCAAGCGGCCGAGCGCCCCCCAGGACTACGACCCCGACGCGGCGGAGCAGGAGGCCCTCTCCAAGCGGCGTACCCGTCCCCGCCGCTCGGCGGTGCCGCAGCCGGACATGGAACGGCGGATGGACGCCGTGGACGTCGCCGCCGCTGCCGCCGCCGCACTCGACGGCGCGGTGCTGCACGGCATGCCGCCCTCGCCGATCGTCGCGGACCTCACCCAGGGTGTCGGTGCGGGCGACCGCGGGGAGAGCACCACCCCGACGCCCGTGCCCGCCGCGCGCCCCGGCCAGGACGGCCGGAGCGGGGGGTCCGCACAGGACCCGCCGGCCCAGCGTCCCGCCGGACAGAAGCAGTCCGGGGTCCCCGACCTCACGAAGACCCCGCCGCCCCAGCCCCGCGACCTGCCGGCGCGCGCCGAGCAGCTCCAGCTCTCCGGCGACATCACCTACTCCCTGCCCTCCCTGGACCTGCTGGAGCGGGGCGGTCCGGGCAAGGCGCGCAGCGCGGCCAACGACGCCATCGTCGACTCGCTCACCAACGTCTTCACCGAGTTCAAGGTCGACGCCCGGGTCACCGGGTTCACCCGCGGCCCGACGGTCACGCGCTACGAGGTCGAACTCGGGCCCGCCGTGAAGGTCGAGCGGATCACCGCGCTGACCAAGAACATCGCGTATGCCGTCGCCAGCCCGGACGTGCGGATCATCAGCCCGATCCCCGGCAAGTCCGCGGTCGGCATCGAGATCCCCAACACCGACCGGGAGATGGTGAACCTCGGGGACGTGCTGCGCCTCGCGGACGCCGCCGGGGACGACCACCCGATGCTCGTCGCGCTCGGCAAGGACGTCGAGGGCGGCTACGTGATGGCCAACATCGCGAAGATGCCGCACATCCTCGTCGCCGGCGCCACCGGCTCCGGCAAGTCCTCCTGCATCAACTGCCTGATCACCTCGGTCATGATGCGGGCGACCCCGGAGGACGTGCGCATGGTCCTCGTCGACCCCAAGCGCGTCGAACTGACCGCGTACGAGGGCATTCCGCACCTGATCACGCCGATCATCACCAACCCCAAGCGGGCCGCCGAGGCCCTGCAGTGGGTCGTGCGCGAGATGGATCTGCGCTACGACGACCTGGCGGCGTACGGGTTCCGGCACATCGACGACTTCAACGAGGCCGTGCGCAACGGCAAGGTCAAGGCGCCGGAGGGCAGCGAACGGGAGCTGAAGCCGTACCCGTACCTGCTGGTGATCGTGGACGAGCTCGCCGACCTGATGATGGTCGCGCCGCGCGACGTGGAGGACGCGATCGTCCGCATCACCCAGCTCGCGCGCGCCGCCGGCATCCACCTGGTGCTTGCCACCCAGCGCCCCTCGGTCGACGTGGTCACCGGTCTGATCAAGGCGAACGTGCCCTCGCGGCTCGCGTTCGCCACCTCCTCGCTGGCCGACTCACGCGTCATCCTCGACCAGCCCGGCGCGGAGAAGCTGATCGGCAAGGGCGACGGGCTGTTCCTGCCGATGGGCGCGAGCAAGCCGACCCGTCTTCAGGGCGCGTTCGTGACCGAGGCGGAGGTCCAGGAGGTCGTCCAGCACTGCAAGGACCAGATGGCGCCGGTCTTCCGGGACGACGTCGTCGTCGGCACCAAGCAGAAGAAGGAGATCGACGAGGACATCGGCGACGACCTCGACCTGCTGTGCCAGGCGGCCGAGCTGGTCGTCTCCACGCAGTTCGGCTCGACGTCCATGCTTCAGCGCAAGCTGCGCGTCGGCTTCGCCAAGGCGGGACGGCTGATGGACCTCATGGAGTCCCGCGGCGTCGTCGGACCCAGCGAGGGATCCAAGGCACGTGACGTTCTTGTGAAGCCCGACGAGCTGGACGGCGTGCTGGCCGTGATTCGCGGGGAGTCTGAGGGGTAGCAGGAAGACGCCGTCCGGCGGATGTGCTCGCCGCGGGTGGACGCGTGGACCGTGATCCACCCGTTAGCGAGCGACGAGCAACCGTTTCGCCTGGGCGTACGTCAAGTTGAGCGAGAGGACCGGTGCGGGTCCCGCCCTGGGCGCCACATCTGTCCCACCATCGGACTGTCCGGCCATTCCGATGGCGTACAAAGTCCTACCGCCGGGTCGCTTCACCCTTTGGCACATCTCTAGACTGAACCTCCAGCACAGGCGGCTACACGCTCGAAAGGCGCCCCCGTGTCCATCGGCAACTCCCCTGAAGACGAGCGTCCCTTCGAAGACGTTTCCGAGGAAGCCCGCCCCTCCGTCGGCCGTGCCCTGAAGGACGCGCGGTTGGCCGCCGGGCTGACCGTCGACGACGTCAGCAGCGCCACCCGGGTCCGCGTCGCCATCGTGCACGCCATCGAGGCCGACGACTTCGCGCCCTGCGGCGGCGACGTCTATGCCCGCGGCCACATCCGGAACCTGGCGAAGGCCGTGCGGCTCGACCCGGCCCCGCTGATCGCGCGCTTCGACGCCGAGCACGGCGGCCGCCCCGCCCCGACCCCGGCCGCCCCCCTGTTCGAGGCGGAACGCATCCGCCCGGAGCGGCGCGGGCCCAACTGGACCGCGGCCATGGTCGCGGCGATCGTCGTCGTGATCGGCTTCGTCGGCTTCACGGCCGTCAAGGGCGGCAGCGACGACACCGGCGCCAAGGGGCAGATCGGCGAGGGCTCCACGCCCACGGCCGGCACGTCGGCCTCGCCCACGCCGAAGAACACCAAGCCCGCCGACCCGGCGCCGGCGCCGTCCGACAGCGCCATCGCTGCCGCGCCGCAGGACAAGGTCACCGTGCAGGTCAGCGCCGACAACGGGCGCAGCTGGATCTCGGCCAAGGACCACAACGGCCGGATGCTCTTCGACGGGCTCCTGCAGAAGGGCGAGTCCAAGACCTTCCAGGACAGCTCCAAGATCAACCTGATCCTCGGCGACGCCGGCTCGGTCCAGCTGTACGTCAACGGCAAGAAGATCGAGGACCAGTTCCAGCCGGGCGCCGTGGAACGCCTCACGTACACCAAGGGCGACCCGCAGGTCGGGTAGCGGCGGGCGGGCGGCCCGTACACAAAGGGCCGAACAGACAGGCGAGTACGGGGTTGGCCAAGATCGGCCAACCCCGTCGACTTGGGCGGTCGGAGAGACAAAGTAGTCTTGAGCCCATGCCTGAACGCCGTACCGTCGCACTCGTCACTCTCGGCTGCGCCCGTAACGAGGTGGACTCGGAGGAGCTCGCAGGCCGTTTGGAGGCGGACGGCTGGCAGCTCGTGGAGGACGCCGCGGAAGCGGACGTCGCCGTGGTCAACACCTGTGGCTTCGTGGAGGCCGCCAAGAAGGACTCCGTCGACGCCCTCCTCGAGGCCAACGACCTCAAGGACCACGGCAGAACGCAGGCGGTGGTTGCGGTCGGCTGCATGGCCGAGCGGTACGGCAAGGAGCTCGCCGAGGCCCTCCCGGAGGCCGACGGCGTGCTCGGCTTCGACGACTACGCGGACATCTCCGACCGCCTCCAGACGATCCTGAGCGGCGGCATCCACGCCGCGCACACCCCGCGCGACCGCCGCAGGCTCCTGCCGATCAGCCCGGCCGAGCGGCAGGACGCCGGCACGGAGGTGGCCATTCCGGGGCACGGCCCCACGGACCTCCCGGAAGGTGTCGCCCCGGCCTCCGGCCCGCGCGCTCCGCTGCGCCGCCGCCTGGACGGCGCCCCGGTCGCCTCGGTCAAGCTCGCCTCCGGCTGCGACCGGCGCTGCTCCTTCTGCGCCATCCCGTCCTTCCGCGGCTCATTCATCTCCCGCCGCCCGAGCGATGTGCTGAACGAGACGCGGTGGCTGGCCGAGCAGGGCGTCAAGGAGATCATGCTGGTCTCCGAGAACAACACCTCCTACGGCAAGGACCTCGGCGACATCCGCCTCCTGGAGTCCCTGCTGCCCGAGCTCGCCGAGGTCGAGGGCATCGAGCGGGTGCGGGTGAGCTACCTCCAGCCGGCCGAGATGCGTCCCGGGCTGATCGACGTCCTGACCTCCACCCCGAAGGTCGTCCCCTACTTCGACCTGTCGTTCCAGCACTCCGCGCCCGGCGTGCTGCGCGCCATGCGCCGCTTCGGCGACACCGACCGCTTCCTGGAACTGCTCGACACCATTCGCTCCAAGGCCCCCGAGGCCGGCGTGCGGTCCAACTTCATCGTCGGCTTCCCCGGCGAGAGCGATGCCGACCTGGCCGAGCTCGAGCGGTTCCTGAACGGTGCGCGGCTGGACGCCATCGGCGTCTTCGGCTACTCCGACGAGGAGGGCACGGAGGCGGCGACGTACGACGGCAAGCTCGACGAGGACGTCGTCGCCGAGCGGCTGGCGCGTGTCTCCCGGCTGGCCGAGGAACTCGTCTCCCAGCGGGCCGAGGAGCGCGTCGGTCAGACGGTGAACGTGCTGGTCGAGTCCGTGGACGCCGAGGAGGGCGTCCGCGGCCGGGCGGCGCACCAGGCACCGGAGACGGACGGCCAGGTACTGCTCGTCGGCGGCGAGGGGCTGGACGTCGGTCGTATGGTCGAGGCGAAGGTGGTCGGTACGGAAGGTGTCGACCTGGTGGCCGAGCCGCTGGCGGGCGCGTTCGCGTGGAGCGAGGAGGCGGACAGATGACGGGAGTCCCGGCATCCGCCGCGGGTGGCTCCTCGGGCGCACAGGGGAGGGCCACGGGGGCGGCCTCGCGCCGCGCCGGTGCCGACGGGGCTTCGGGCGCTTCCCGCGCCTCCCAGGTCTCCCGTCCTGCCGCTTCCGCCGCTCCTGCCGGTTCCGGTGCGACGGACGCGACGGGTGAGACCGCGACGGCGCAGGGCTCCGGCAAGGGCCCGCGGGGCGGGAAGATCGCGGCCGCCGCCGTGAACCAGGCGAGTGTGTGGAACGTCGCCAATCTGCTGACCATGCTCCGGCTGCTGCTCGTGCCCTGCTTCGTGGCCCTGATGCTGGCCGAGGGCGGGTACGACCCGGCGTGGCGGGCGCTGGCCTGGGCGGCCTTCGCCATCGCCATGATCACCGACCTGTTCGACGGCCATCTGGCGCGGACGTACGACCTCGTCACCGACTTCGGGAAGATCGCCGATCCCATAGCCGACAAGGCGATCATGGGGGCGGCGCTGATCTGCCTCTCCGGGCTGGGCGATCTGCCCTGGTGGGTGACCGGGGTGATCCTCGGCCGGGAACTGGGGATCACGCTCCTGCGCTTCCTGGTCATCCGGTACGGCGTCATCCCCGCGAGCCGCGGCGGCAAGCTGAAGACGCTCACGCAGGGCGTGGCCGTCGGGATGTACGTACTGGCGCTGACGGGCTGGCTGGCCACGTTGAGGTTCTGGGTGATGGCCGCGGCGGTCGTGCTGACCGTGGTCACGGGCCTCGACTATGTGAGACAGGCCATCGTGCTGCGCAGGCGGGGAATCGCCGAGCAGCGTGCCGCGTTGGAGGAGTCGCAAGCGTGAGTTCGCCGGCCGTCGATGTAGTGAGACTACTCACGGTAAGGGGCGAGACGGTCGCCGTGGCCGAGTCGCTGACCGGTGGTCTGGTCGCGGCGGAGATCACCGCGGTGCCGGGGGCATCGAAGGTGTTCCGGGGCTCGGTCACCGCCTACGCCACCGAGCTCAAGCACCGGCTGCTCGGCGTCGACGCCACCCTGCTGGCCGAGCGGGGAGCGGTGGATCCGCAGGTCGCGGCCCAGATGGCGGCCGGGGTGCGGAAAGCCCTGGAAGCCGACTGGGGCATCGCGACCACCGGCGTCGCCGGCCCCGACCCCCAGGACGGGCAGCCGGTCGGGACGGTCTTCGTGGCCGTGGCCGGTCCGCGCGGGGCGGAAACCGGCGCCGAACGTGGCGGGAAAACGTCCGCACTGCGGTTGAACGGCGGCCGGGCGGAAATTCGTATGGAGAGTGTACGGAGCGTGCTCGCACTGCTTTTGGAGCAGATCGCGGGCGAACAGACCGGAAATGAGCGGGCACAGGATACGGAACGGAACGGGGGGTTTTGATGTTTGCAGCCCTGAGTGAACACGACATCGCTCCCCGCACGGCCGCGGCGCAAGGCGGTACGGTGGGGCGTGAAGGATGCGGCTACGCGGTCCGAGGAGGGAGCCACCGATGATTCTGCTCCGTCGCCTGCTGGGTGACGTGCTGCGTCGGCAGCGCCAGCGCCAGGGCCGTACTCTGCGCGAAGTCTCCTCGTCCGCCCGAGTCTCGCTCGGCTATCTATCCGAGGTGGAGCGGGGGCAGAAGGAGGCTTCCTCCGAGCTGCTCGCCGCCATCTGCGACGCGCTGGACGTACGGATGTCCGAGCTCATGCGGGAAGTGAGCGACGAGCTCGCCCTCGCCGAGCTGGCCCAGTCTGCTGCGGCCACCGAGCCCGTGCCCACGCCGGTGCGCCCGATGCTGGGTTCCGTGTCGGTGTCCGGTGTGCCACCGGAACGGGTGACCATCAAGGCGCCCGCCGCCGAGGCGGTGGACGTGGTCGCCGCGTGACCTGTCGCACGCGCGCGTGAACCTACGCACACGTGAGTGAGGCCCCGGCCGGGGCTTCTCCGGGGAGACCCGGAGGGGCGCGGCCGGGGCCTTCACCTTGTCCGGGGGTTTACGGCGGGTTTCGCCGCGCCCGTTTGCCGGTGCCGGACGGTGCCGCCATCGTGGAGGCCAGTGCGGCGGTCCGGCGTCGGCTGGAGGTGACGGTGGGTGCGATGGCGGGGCCGATAGTGCGCTGGGGGGCCGCTCTGGGGCTCGGCGCGGTGTGGTGGTGGGCGGTGCTGCGGCTGCTGCTGTCGGGCGAGGCGGGGGTGCTGGAGGGGGCCGTCGCGGCCGGGGGATGGGGTCTGAGCCTGCTGCCCGTGCACTGCGTGCCCAAGGAGGGCCGCAGGGTGAGGCCGACGCAAGAGCCGGACGTGGGGCCGGACGTGGAGGTGGACAAGGGGCCTGAGGCGCCGGCGCCCGCGCACCGCGGTGGGGCGTTGTTCCCCGCCTCCGGAGGGTGGCCGTACGGCGTTTTCGGTGGGCCGCCGTCCGCCGACGGGGGATGGCCGTTCGGCGCCGCGACGGCATCGCCGCCTCACCGCTCGGACGAGGAATCCGGGACGTCGTAAAGACGGGACGGGTCAAGCAGTGGCGCGGTGATATCAGCCGGTGGTGCGGTGATAGCGGTCTCGCCACTTCTGCGCGGTGCCCGGCGGCGGCGCGGGGCCTGCCTGGCAGCTCGGACACCAGAACGTGGGACGCTCCTGGGAGCCGTCGCCCTGGTCGGCCACCCGGACGGAGGTGCCGCAGCGCAGACAGGGGCGCGGCGACCGGCCGTACACGAACAGGTCCTGGCCTCGCAGCCCGGTGGTCCGGCGGACGACGCGGTCGCGGTTGGCCTCCAGGAGCCTCTTGGCCAGGGCGGGCAGCTTCGCGGCGCGGTCGGCGGGCAGGGTGCCCACCGGCAGCCACGGGGTCACTCCGAGCAGGAAGCACAGCTCGCTCTTGTAGACGTTGCCGATGCCGGCGAGATTGCGCTGGTCGAGCAGGGCCTCCCCGAGCGGGCGGCCCGGGTCGGCCAGGAGGTTGGCCAGGGCAAGGTCGGGGTCCCAGTCGGGGCCGAGGAGGTCCGGGCCGAGGTGGGCGACGGTGCGGTCCTCCTCCGAGGTGCGCAGCAGCTCCAGGACCTGGAGGCGGTAGCCGACGGCCGCGCGGTCGGCGGTGCCGAGGACGGCGCGGATCTGGTGGCCGGGGCCGCCCTTCCAGCGCTCGCCGGTGCCGTACACCTTCCAGGCGCCCTCCATCAGCAGGTGCGAGTGCAGTGTCAGGCCGCCCTCGAAACGGGTGAGCAGGTGCTTGCCGCGGGAGACGGCGTCCAGGACGGTCCGGCCGGTGAGGTCGACCGTGGCGTACTTCGGCACCCGGAAGTCGCTGCGGGTCAGCACCTTGCCCGCGAGGGCGTCGTGCAACCGCCTCGCGGTCTGCCAGACCGTGTCGCCTTCGGGCATGCGTCAAGGGTGACACGTACGGGTGCGCGTGGGGGTTTCTCCCGCTGCCCGGATCAGGCGCGCAGGCGCAGTCCGCGCGGGGTCGCTATGAAACCCGCTCCTTCCAGGAGGGCGCCGAGGGGGGAGGTCAGGGCCGAGGCCCCGTTGATCCGCTCCACCGTCACCGTGCCCAGCGAGCCCGCGCGGGCGGCCGCGGCGAGCGCCTCGGCGGCCGCCCGCAGACGCGGGTCGTCACCGGCCTCGCCGTCCGGGTCGGCCGGCCAGGCCAGCAGCGTCTTGCCGCCGCGCTCCATGTACAGCGCCAGTTCGCCGTCGACGAGCACCACCAGGGAGCCGGCCTTGCGGCCCGGCTTGTGTCCCGCGCCGGTCGGCGGCTCGGGCCAGGACAGGGCGGCGCCGTAGGCGTTCGCGGGGTCGGCGGCGGCGAGGACGACCCCTCGGGGCCCGGTGTCGGCGGTACGGGCACGGTGGTCACCGAAGCCGTTGCCGTACGGGAAGGCCGACCCGCCGCCCCTCGGGCCACCGCGACCCGGTGCGGCCAGGTCCCGGGGCGAGACGTAGTCACCGGGGGCCGGGCGGCCGGAGTCCAGCCAGTCGACGTCGCCGCCGAAGTCGCCGCCGAGGCCACCGTCGAAGTCACCGCCGAGTTCGGCGGCGGGGAAGCCGGAGTCGATGCCAGCGGGGCCCCGGGAGCCGTCGGGGGAGCCGAAGCCGTCGGGACCACCGCCCCCGGAGACCACGCCGGGCAGGCCCTCGCCCCGCTCACGGGCGTTCGCCACCGCGCGCAGCCGGTCCACCGCGCCGTCCATCGCGAACTGCGCGGCACCCAGGCCCTCCACCACATAGCCCCGCCGGGCCTGGCCGCTGTCCTCGAAGGCGGACAGGACCCGGTACACCGCCGAGAAGCCACCCTCGACGCCCTCCGCCCCCACCGCGCCCCGCGTGACCACGCCGTGCCGGTCGAGGAGCGTACGGGCCAGGGCGTGGGCGCGCACGGTGGGGTCGGGGTCGCGGACCGGCAGCAGTGACCAGCGGCCGGCGACGGTCGGCGGGCCGCTGCGGGACGCGGTGCGGGCGGCGGCCGTCAGCGATCCGTAACGCCCGCGCGGGACCGCGCGCTTGGCCCGGTGCGCGGTGGAACCCGCGGTGCGGCCCGAGCCCAGCAGGGAGCGCATCGGGGCGAGCGTGTCGTTGGTGAGCCGTCCGGACCACGCCAGGTCCCACAGCGCGTCGGCCAGTTGGGGATCCGTGGCCTCGGGGTGGGTGGTCGCGCGGACCTGGTCGGCGATCTGACGGAAGAACAGGCCGTATCCGCCGGAGAGCGAGTCCAGGACCGACTGGTGAAGCGCGGTCGGCTCCAGCGGGTGCGGGGGCGGCAGGAGCAGCGGGGCCGTGTCCGCCAGGAACAGGGAGACCCAGCCGTCCTTTCCGGGCAGCGCGCCCGCGCCCGCCCACACCACCTCGCCGGCCGCGGTGAGTTCGTCCAGCATCGACGGGGTGTAGTTCGCCACGCGGGACGGCAGGACCAGCTTCTCCAGCGCGGAGGCGGGCACGGACGCGCCCTGCAACTGCTCGACGGCGCGCACCAGTCCGTCGACGCCGCGCAGTCCGTGCCCCTTGCCGATGTGCTGCCACTGAGGCAGGAACTGCGCGAGCGCGGCCGGCGTCACCGGCTCCAGCTCGTGCCGCAGCGCGGCCAGCGAACGCCGGCGCAGCCGACGCAGCACGGTCGCGTCGCACCACTCCTGGCCGATGCCGGCCGGATGGAACTCGCCCTGTACGACACGGCCGCCCGCGGCGAGCCGCTGGAGCGCGCCCTCGGTGACCGCCACGCCCAGGCCGAAGCGGGCCGCGGCCGCCGCCGACGTGAACGGGCCGTGGGTGCGGGCGTAGCGCGCCAGGAGGTCGCCCAGGGGGTCCTTCACCGGCTCGGTGAACGCCTCCGGGACGCCCACCGGCAGCGCGGTGCCGAGCGCGTCGCGCAGCCGGCCCGCGTCCTCGATCGCGGCCCAGTGGTCGGCACCGGCGATCCGGACCCGGATGGCCCGGCGGGCCCCGGCCAGCTCCCGCGCCCAGCCGGGCTCGGCGCCCCGCTCGGCCAGCTCGGCCTCCGAGAGCGGACCGAGCAGCCGCAGTACGTCGGCGACGCCTTCGACGTCCTTCACACGGCGGTCCTCGGCCAGCCACTGCAGCTCGCGCTCCAGCTCCACCAGTACCTCGGCGTCGAGCAGTTCGCGCAGCTCCGCCTGGCCCAGCAGCTCGGCCAGCAGCCGCGAGTCCAGCGACAGCGCGGCGGCGCGGCGCTCGGCGAGCGGCGAGTCACCCTCGTACAGGAACTGGGCGACGTACCCGAACAGCAGCGAACGCGCGAAGGGGGACGGCTCCGGGGTGGTGACCTCGACCAGGCGCACCCTGCGCGACTCGACGTCGCCCATCAGCTCGACGAGGCCCGGCACGTCGAAGACGTCCTGGAGGCATTCGCGGACCGCCTCCAGCACGATCGGGAACGAGCCGAACTCGCTCGCCACCTGGAGCAGTTGGGCGGCGCGCTGGCGCTGCTGCCACAACGGGGTGCGCCTGCCCGGGTTGCGGCGCGGCAACAGCAGCGCGCGGGCGGCGCACTCGCGGAAGCGGGAGGCGAACAGGGCCGAGCCGCCGACCTGGTCGGTGACGATCCGGTCGACCTCGCCCTTGTCGAAGGTGACGTCCGCGGCCCCGACGGGCGCCTGCTCCGCGTCGTACTCCAGGCCGGCCTTCACCGGCTCCTGGTCGAGCAGGTCCAGGCCCATCAGATCGGCGTCGGGCAGGCGCAGCACGATGCCGTCGTCGGCGTGCATCACCTGCGCGTCCATGCCGTACCGCTCGGACAGGCGGGCGCCGAGCGCCAGCGCCCAGGGGGCGTGCACCTGGGCGCCGAAGGGGGAGTGCACCACGACCCGCCAGTCGCCCAGCTCGTCGCGGAAGCGCTCCACGACGATCGTCCGGTCGTCGGGGACGTGCCCGCAGGCCGCGCGCTGCTCCTCCAGGTACGACAGGACGTTGTCCGCGGCCCACGCGTCGAGGCCGGCGGCCAGCAGACGCAGCCGGGCGTCCTCCTCCGGCAGCGAGCCGACCTCGCGCAGGAACGCCCCCACCGCACGGCCCAGCTCCAGCGGGCGGCCCAGCTGGTCGCCCTTCCAGAACGGCAGCCGGCCCGGCACGCCCGGGGCGGGCGAGACCAGGACCCGGTCGCGCGTGATGTCCTCGATGCGCCAGGAGCTGGTGCCGAGCGTGAAGACGTCGCCGACCCGGGACTCGTAGACCATCTCCTCGTCCAGCTCGCCGACCCGGCCGCCGCCCTTCTTGGGGTCCGAGCCGGCGAGGAACACCCCGAACAGGCCGCGGTCGGGGATCGTGCCCCCGGAGGTGACGGCGAGGCGCTGCGCGCCGGGGCGGCCGGTGATCGTGCCCGCGACGCGGTCCCACACCACGCGCGGGCGCAGCTCCGCGAACGCGTCGGACGGGTAGCGCCCGGCGAGCATGTCCAGGACGGTCGTGAACGCCGACTCCGGCAGTGAGGCGAACGGCGCCGCCCGCCGGACCAGGGCGAGCAGGTCGTCCAGCTGCCAGGTGTCCATCGCCGTCATCGCCACGAGCTGCTGGGCGAGGACGTCCAGCGGGTTGGCGGGCACCTTGAGGGACTCGATGGAGCCGGAGCGCATCCGCTCGGTGACCACCGCGGCCTGGACCAGGTCGCCGCGGTACTTCGGGAAGACCACGCCGGTGGAGACCGCGCCGACCTGGTGTCCCGCGCGGCCCACCCGTTGCAGTCCGGAGGCCACGGACGGCGGGGACTCGACCTGGACGACGAGGTCCACGGCACCCATGTCGATGCCCAGCTCCAGGCTGGAGGTGGCGACCACCGCGGGGAGCCGGCCCGCCTTGAGGTCCTCCTCGACCAGGGCGCGCTGCTCCTTGGAGACCGAGCCGTGGTGCGCGCGGGCGATGACCGGCGGCGCGCCGTGCGCCGCGCCGGAGCCGCCCATCAGCTCGGCGGGGGAGTGGTGTTCGTCCAGGGACTCGCCGGTCGCCCGCTCGTAGGCGATCTCGTTGAGCCGGTTGCACAGGCGCTCGGCGAGCCGGCGGGAGTTGGCGAACACGATCGTCGAGCGGTGCGCCTGGACCAGGTCGGTGATCCGCTCCTCGACATGTGGCCAGATCGAGGGCCGCTCCGCCCGGTCGCCGCCGTCGGCGACCGGGGAACCGCCCAGCTCGCCCAGGTCCTCGACGGGGACGACCACCGACAGGTCGAACTCCTTGCCGGACTCCGGCTGGACGATCTCCACCTTGCGGCGGGGCGACAGATAGCGGGCGATCTCGTCGACCGGGCGGACCGTCGCGGACAGGCCGATACGGCGGGCGGGCCTCGGCAGCAGCTCGTCCAGGCGCTCCAGGGACAGCGCGAGGTGCGCGCCGCGCTTGGTGCCGGCCACCGCGTGCACCTCGTCCAGGATCACCGTCTCCACGCCGGTCAGCGCGTCCCGGGTGGCCGAGGTCAGCATCAGGAACAGCGACTCGGGTGTGGTGATCAGGATGTCCGGCGGGCGGGTGGACAGGGCGCGGCGCTCGGCCGCCGGGGTGTCGCCGGACCGGATGCCGACCTTCACCTCCGGTTCGGGCAGGCCGCGGCGGACGGACTCCTGGCGGATACCGGTCAGCGGGCTGCGCAGGTTGCGCTCCACGTCCACGGCGAGGGCCTTGAGCGGGGAGACGTACAGCACCCGGCAGCGCTTCTTCGGATCGGCCGGGGGCGGGGTGGAGGCGAGCTGGTCGAGCGCGGCGAGGAAGGCGGCGAGGGTCTTTCCGGAGCCGGTCGGGGCGACCACCAGCACGTCCGAGCCCTCGCCGATGGCCTGCCACGCCCCCGCCTGGGCGGCGGTGGGCGCGGAGAAGGCCCCCGTGAACCAGCCGCGGGTCGCGGGGGAGAAGCCGTCGAGGGCCCGGTGTGCGTCGCTGACCATGAATCCATCGTGCACCCGGCCACTGACAACGCCCTGCGACCTGGGCGTGCCCTCGGTCGCCCGAGGCGGCCCCGGCACTGGTGGAGCCGCGCCGACGACGGAGAATCGGGGGTATGGCGGCAGCGGGTGAGGAGCGGGCGCGGCACTGGCAGTACGACGAACTGCCCGGTGTCGATCTGCTGCGGGCCCGCTACGTCCGCAAGGAGTTCGTGCGGCACACCCACGAGCACTTCGTGATCGCCGCCGTCGTCGAGGGCGTGGAGGTGTTCCACCACGGGGGGTCCGACCAGTACGCGGGCCCGGGGATGCTGGCGCTGGTCAATCCCGACACCCCGCACACCGGACGGGCGGCGGTGCCCGAGGGGTGGCGGTACGGCGCGGTGTATCCGTCGCCGGAGCTGGTCGCCGAGATCGCCGCGGAGACCACGGGCATTCGCGGGACGCCGGGCTTCGTCCGTCCCGTGTTCGACGATCCGTACGCCGTCGGGCTGGTGCACCAGGTGCTGCGGGCCACGGACGAGGGCAACGCGCTGGCCGCCGACACCCTGCTGCGGGTCGCCGTGACGCGCCTGCTGCGGCTCAACGGCGGGACGCTGCCGCAGCGGGAGATACGGACGGCGGGCGCGAGGACCGCGGCACGCGCGCGTGCCGTCCTGGAGGAACGGATGGTTGAGCCGCCCAGCCTGGAGAGGCTTGCGGCCGACCTGGGCAGCAGCCCGTTCGCGCTGCTGCGGGCCTTCCGCAACGCCTACGGAATGCCGCCGCACACCTGGCTGACCGACGCCCGGGTGCGCCGGGCCAGACGACTGCTGGACGCGGGCACCGCGCCCTCCGAGGCCGCCGTCGCCGTCGGCTTCACCGACCAGTCGCACCTGAGCCGGCACTTCACCCGGATCGTGGGTGTGCCCCCGGGCGCCTACCAGCGCGAGCGCAAGAACGTACAAGACTCCGGGGCCCGGCTCTTCCTACCCTCGACGCCGTGGCAGAACAGACAGCTCTCGCAGACATACGCGCCGACGACGGAGGAAAGCCCGACGCCGCCGTCGTACGGGACGCCCTGGGGGTCGGGGTCGCCGTAGGACTGTCCGGGTTCGCCTTCGGGGTGACCTCGGCGGGCAGCGGCCTCACGCTCTGGCAGACGTGTGCGCTCAGCCTGCTGGTGTTCACCGGGGCCTCCCAGTTCGCGCTGGTGGGGGCGCTGGCCGCCGGAGGCAACCCGTACACGGCGGCCGCGGGCGCCTTCTTCCTGGGCGTGCGCAACGCCTTCTACGGGCTGCGCCTGTCGCAGCTGCTGGCCCTCCCGCGCGCGGTACGGCCGTTCGCGGCCCAATGGGTCATCGACGAGACCACCGCCGTGACGCTGGCCCAGCCCACGCGGCGCAGCGCGCGGATCGGCTTCACCGTCACCGGGGTCACCCTCTACGTGCTGTGGAACCTCACCACGCTGCTGGGCGCGCTGGGCGCCAAGGCCCTCGGCGACACCGACGCGTGGGGCCTGGACGCGGCCGGGCCGGCCGTGTTCCTGGCGCTGCTGGCGCCGATGCTGAAGACCGCCACCGAGCGGGCCGTCGCCGCTCTGGCCGTACTGCTCGGGCTCGGTCTGCTGCCCGTGCTGCCGGCCGGGGTGCCGGTCCTGGCGGCCGCGCTCGCCGCGCCGGCCGTGCTGTACCTGCGGGGCCGCCGCGGGAGCGGCGCCCGTGACGACGTACGAGAGGGAGATCGTTGAACATCTGGATCGCGGTGGCGGTGACCGCTGTCGGCTGCTACGCCGTCAAGCTGGCCGGGCTGCTCGTTCCGGCGGGTGCCCTGGAGCGGCCGCTGGTGAAGCGGCTCGCCGCGCTGCTGCCCGTCGCCCTGCTGGCCGCGCTCACCGCCCAGCAGACGTTCGCCGACGGGCACACGCTCGTGCTGGACGCGCGGGCGGCCGGGGTCGCGGCCGCGGCTGTGGCGCTGCTGCTGCGGGCGCCGTTCCTGGTGGTGGTCGGGGCGGCCGTGCTGGTGACGGCGGGGGTGCGGGCACTGACGGGGTGAGCCGGGTGAGCCGGGGCGCGTACCGGTGGTGGTTCAGCCGATGGGCCGGCCGTAGGCCCTGAGGGTGCGCAGCGCCTCGATCGTGACCATGGGACGTGCCTCCAGCGCGGTGCCCGGAGCCCACTGGAGCCACGTGACCGGCCAGCCGCCGTCCTCCTCCTGGCGGCCGGCCAGGTGGTCCAGGGACCGCTTCATCTCCTCGTCCGTGAACCACGCGCGCGCGAGGGAGCCGGGTGTCCGCGCGTAGTCGTGCGGGAAGTGGTGCTCCCCGGGGGCGTAGCCCGGTGCGACCGGGTAGGCCTCCGGCCGCTCCGGGTCCAGCAGCGCCAGGCGCCGGTCGCGCACCAGACGGCCGAGCCGGTCGGCGGCCGCACGCGCGCGGGTGCGGTCGGGTGCCGAGTCCAGGAAGGTGACGGCCGCCCCGATCTCGTACGGGTGGGAGGTCGCCAGGGACTCGACCCGCTGCCAGCAGAAGTCGGTCGCCCGGAACAGCCAGGCGTGCCACACCTCGTTGCGGTGCAGCAGGCCCACCACCGGTCCGGTTGCCAGGAGGTCGCTCGGCGGGTCGTCAACGATCGGCACGAAGGGGGCCGCCGGATAGCCGCGCTGGCCGGGATGGACCGCGGGCAGCGCGCCGTCGGGAGTGGAGACGGAGGTCAGGTAGCGGCACACGCGCTCCACTCGCTGCCCGCCGCAGCGGCCGACGGTGTCCAGCACACGCAGCGCGTGCGCGGTGTGCAGCGGCTGGCTGACGGGGCCGCGCAGATCGGGCTCCAGCGCGTGACCGTACCCGCCGTCCTCGTTGCGGTAGGCGTCCAGCGCGGTCTCCACCGGATCCGCGCCGCCGTTCAGGAAGTGGTACGCGAACAGCCGCTGCTCCAGCACGCGCGCGGTGAGCCACACGAAGTGCTCGGCGCGGAACAGCGGGGAGGACGCCGGGGGCGGCGGGGGAGAAGGGGGAGTTCCGGTCTCGGCCATGCGTCCGACCGTAGGGCGGAAAGCGGTCTCGCCCGGTGGCCCCGGAACGAGGTCACCCGCAGGGGCGGGATACTGGGATCATGCGGTTGACGGTCTTCTGGGAGCGGATGGCGGAGCACTTCGGCACGGGGTACGCCGAGACGTTCGCGCGCGACCACGTGATGTCGGAGCTCGGCGGGCGCACGGTGCACGAGGCGCTGGCGGCCGGCTGGGACGCGAAGGACGTGTGGCGCGTGGTGTGCCAGGTCATGAACGTTCCGCGGGAGAGGCACTGACCGGACCCGAGGATCGCGGGCCGGTGCCGGGCCGCCGGCGGCGTCGGCGAGACTTGCACCGTGGCACCCACTGACGAGACCGGGCAGACGGCCCCGCACGCATCCCCGTTCGCTACGACGCCGCCTCCCCGGTCTCCGCTACCGGCCGAGGGCGCAGCAGGGCCCGGCAGCCGCATGCCCCGCTGGCTGCCGCGGGCCATGGTGCTCGCGATCGGCCTCGTCGCCGCCTTCCAGCTCGGCAGCTGGGCCTTCCACCAGCTGACCGGCCTGCTCCTCAACGTCCTCATCGCGTTCTTCCTGGCCCTCGCCATCGAGCCCGCGGTCAGCCGCATGGCCGACCGCGGGATGCGGCGGGGGCTCGCGACCTTCCTGGTCTTCCTCGGTCTGGCGATCGCGTCCGCGGGCTTCGTGACGCTGCTCGGCTCGATGCTCGCCGGGCAGATCATCAAGATGGTCGAGGGCTTCCCGGAGTACCTCGACTCCGTCATCAACTGGGTCAACACCACGTTCCACACCGAGCTCAGACGGGTGGACGTGCAGGAGGGCCTGCTCCACTCCGACTGGCTGCGCAAGTACGCGCAGAACAGCGCCGCGGGCGTGCTCGACGTGTCCGCCCAGGTGCTCGGAGGCCTGTTCCGGCTGCTGACGATCGCGCTGTTCTCGTTCTACTTCGCCGCCGACGGTCCGCGGCTGCGCCGCACCATCTGCTCCCTGCTGCCGCCCGCCCGCCAGGCGGAGGTACTGCGCGCGTGGGAGATAGCGGTCGACAAGACCGGCGGCTATCTGTACTCGCGCGGCCTGATGGCGCTCGTCTCGGGGATCGCCCACTACGTCCTGCTCCAGGCCCTGGGAGTGCCGTACGCGCTCGTGCTCGGTGTCTGGGTGGGCCTGGTCTCGCAGTTCATCCCCACCATAGGGACCTACCTCGCGGGCGCCCTGCCGATGCTGATCGCCTTCACGGTCGACCCCTGGTACGCGCTGTGGGTGCTGGTCTTCGTGGTGGTCTACCAGCAGTTCGAGAACTACATGCTGCAACCCAAGCTGACCGCGCGGACCGTGGACATCCACCCCGCGGTCGCCTTCGGCTCGGTCATCGCCGGCACCGCCCTGCTCGGCGCCGTGGGCGCGCTGATCGCCATTCCCGCGGTCGCCACCCTCCAGGCCTTCCTGGGCGCCTATGTGAAGCGGTACGCCGTCACGGACGACCCCCGCGTCCACGGCCACCGCGGACGCGGTCCGGTGCCGGGCCTGCTCGACCGCGCGCGCCGGCTGTGGCGTGCCCGGTAGGACGTACTCGGCAGGACGTACGTGGCAGGACGTGATCGGCAGGGCGTTGCGGCGCCCTGCCGATTGTGCGTCCCCGCGAAGGACGGGCGTGCTCCGGCGCTGCCGGTGCGCTTGACACGAAAATCGAACATCCATTCTTATGGGGGCTCCGGCGAGGCTCAACGGAAGGGATTTCGCCCCGGTTCGTGGGGAGAAGTGCCTGAGTTATCCACAGGCCGGACGTGCGTCGGGGCGCATTGTCAGTGGCAGGCGTTAGCGTCTTTGACGTGAAGCGATCGACTCAAGCAAACCGGGTGGAACCCATGGCAGGAACCGACCGCGAGAAGGCGCTCGACGCCGCGCTCGCACAGATTGAACGACAATTCGGCAAGGGCGCGGTCATGCGCATGGGCGAGCGGTCGAAGGAGCCGATCGAGGTCATCCCGACCGGGTCGACCGCGCTCGACGTGGCCCTCGGCGTCGGTGGCCTGCCGCGCGGCCGAGTCGTGGAGATCTACGGACCGGAGTCCTCCGGTAAGACGACCCTGACCCTGCACGCGGTGGCGAACGCGCAGAAGGCGGGCGGCCAGGTCGCGTTCGTGGACGCGGAGCACGCCCTCGACCCCGAGTACGCGAGGAAGCTCGGCGTCGACATCGACAACCTGATCCTCTCCCAGCCGGACAACGGCGAGCAGGCCCTGGAGATCGTGGACATGCTGGTCCGCTCCGGCGCCCTCGACCTCATCGTCATCGACTCCGTCGCCGCGCTCGTCCCGCGCGCGGAGATCGAGGGCGAGATGGGCGACAGCCACGTGGGTCTCCAGGCCCGGCTGATGAGCCAGGCCCTGCGCAAGATCACCAGCGCGCTCAACCAGTCCAAGACCACCGCGATCTTCATCAACCAGCTCCGCGAGAAGATCGGCGTGATGTTCGGCTCCCCGGAGACCACGACCGGTGGCCGGGCCCTGAAGTTCTACGCCTCGGTGCGCATCGACATCCGCCGTATCGAGACCCTGAAGGACGGCACGGAGGCGGTCGGCAACCGGACCCGCTGCAAGGTCGTGAAGAACAAGGTCGCGCCGCCCTTCAAGCAGGCCGAGTTCGACATCCTCTACGGCCAGGGCATCAGCCGCGAGGGCGGTCTGATCGACATGGGCGTGGAGCACGGCTTCGTCCGCAAGGCCGGCGCCTGGTACACGTACGAGGGCGACCAGCTCGGCCAGGGCAAGGAGAACGCGCGCAACTTCCTCAAGGACAACCCCGACCTGGCCAACGAGATCGAGAAGAAGATCAAGGAGAAGCTGGGCGTCGGCGTACGGCCGGAGGAGCCGGCCGCGGAGCCGGGCACGGACGCCGCGGTCACCACCGCTGCGGACGAGGCGGCCAAGACGGCACCCGCCAAGGCCACCAAGCCCAAGGCCGCCTCGGCCAAGAGCTGACCCGTGACACGGCGAACCGACTGGGCCGAGTACGAGCACGAGCACGCGTACGAGCACGCCGCCTTCGGTGCCCCACGGGGGAGGGGCACCGGGGACGCGCTCGGCTCGGGCACGGACGGAGACGGCGTGCACGGGGATGCCGAGCCGGACGGCGGTGTGCCTTGGGACGACGACGGACAGCGGCGCGCGGGTGGCCCACCCGTGGGTGGTGCGCGCCGGGGCGGCTCGCGTGACGGCGGGTCGCACGGTGGACGCGGACGCCGTCGGCGCGGCTTCGGCGAGGCGTCCGCCGAGGACGGGGGCACCTTCTCCTCGCCGAGGGCTGAGCAGGGGGAGCCTCCGGGGGACCCGGTGGAGCGGGCGCGCGCCATCTGCCTGCGCCTGCTCACCGGGACCCCGCGCACCCGCAAGCAGCTCGCGGACGCCCTGCGCAAGCGGGAGATCCCGGACGAGGCGGCGGACGAGGTCCTGTCCAGGTTCGAGGAGGTCGGGCTGATCGACGACAGCGCGTTCGCGGACGCCTGGGTGGAGTCCCGGCACCACGGGCGCGGACTGGCCCGGCGCGCGCTCGCCCGGGAACTGCGGACCAAGGGCGTCGACGCGGCACTGATCGACGAGGCGGTCAGCCGGCTCGACGCCGATCAGGAGGAGGCCACCGCGCGCGAGCTCGTCGCCCGCAAACTGCGCTCCACCCGTGGCCTCGACCGAGACAAACGGCTGCGCCGTCTCGCCGGGATGCTCGCCCGCAAGGGCTACTCCGAGGGCCTGGCCCTGCGCGTAGTTCGACAGGCGCTGGAGGAGGAGGGCGAGGACACGGACTTCCTGGCCGACGAGGGGTACTGAGCCGGCGCCCGCCGGGCGGCCGGCGCCGGGAACACGAACAACGGGGTGCGCAGGCTCAGCGTGCGATTACGGGAGGGGCCGACGGCGCGGGCCGACAGCCTCGGCCGGTCCCCTCGTCCCCTGCTCGGCAGGCGGCCCGTCCGTGCCTGTTCCCGCACCCTCCCGAAGACCGCTGGTCGTCGTCCGGCTCCTCGCGGCCGGTCTGCTGCTCGGCGGCTGCGGCCTGCGGCCCGGCGCCACGAACACCCACGACGGCCCGCTCACCCTCGGCCGTCCCACGGCGTCACCGGCAGTCCGGCCGAGCGCCATGCCTGGAAACCGCCGACCAGGTCGGTCGCCCGGAGCAGCCCCAGCTGGTGCAGGGAAGCGGCCGCGAGACTCGACGCGTAGCCCTCGTTGCAGACGACGACCACGCGCAGATCGTGGCCGGCGGCCTCGGGGACACGGTGGCTGCCCAGCGGGTCCAGCCGCCACTCCAGCTCGTTGCGCTCCACGACGAGGGCGCCCGGTATCAGGCCGTCCCTCGAACGCAGCGCGGCGTAGCGGATGTCCACCAGGAGGGCGCCGCCGGCGCGGGCGGCCGCGTACGCCTCGCGCGCCTCGACGCGCTCGTAGCCCTGGCGGACCCGCTCCAGCAACTCGTCGATTCCGACGGGTGGTTGGGGCGTGCTCACTGCCAGTCCTCCGGGCGCTCGACCTGTTCCAGGCGCAGTGTGTGCCCGGTGCGGCTGTAGCGGCGGATGCGGGGCAGCGGCGGATGGTAGGCGTGCACCGAGACGGCGTGCCGGTCGGTGGACTCGTTCAGCACCTCGTGCACGTGGTGGCGGCCGAAGGATCGGCCCCGCCCCGCCCGGAGCCGCCGTTCGCGGTCCACCCCCTCGGTGAGTTCGAGGGTCTTCCAGCCGTCGGTGGGCAGCCGGGCCGCGAGCGAGTTCTCCTTCAACTCGCCCGCCGCGGTGACGAAGGCGCCCACCGAGTCGGCGTGGTCGTGCCAGCCCGTGCCGGTGCCGGGCGGCCAGCCGATCAGCCAGGCCTCACTGCCGCCGGGCCCCTCCAGGCGCACCCAGGTGCGGCCCTCCGGGTCGAGCGGAAGCGTGGCGATCAGCCCGGCGTCGGCGGCGGCGCGCCGTACGAAGTCGAGGAGTTCCGCCTGTGTCGGCGCCTGCACGGAGGGCGCGGACCCGGCAGGTGAGGAGGCGTCAGGGGAGAGGTCGGGAGCCGGGGGTCCGAGGGGCGAGACAGACACGTACACCGTCCTGAAGAGCGTTCGCGAAAGGCGCGCGGCGGCACAGGGCACGGACGAAGGACGTACGGGAGTGTGCGAGTGAGGCGGCGCGCCGGGGGAGGGAAGGCGAGTTCAACAGGCCGGACGACACACGCAGCCCGCATAGCGGACGAGGTCCATGTGGACCCTCCGCCACAGGCGCACATCGGTGTCGGTCACGTTCCGGAGTAGACCACGGCGGTACGGACCGGTCAACTCGTCGTCACCCCGTGGACCGCACGGCACGTACGGTCCACAGGGCTCCGCGGTCAGCGCGCGCCCGCCTCGGCACGGTCCTCGGTGCGTCCGGCGCCGCCCAGCGCCGTCTCCGCCGCGGTGTACAGGTCGGCCGGGCGCACCCCGCTCAGCGCGGTGACCAGGTGCCCGTCGGGCCGGACCAGGAGGACGGTGTGGGGAGCGGCGCCCGGGTAGCTCTCGGCGACCAGCAGCTCGGCGGGGTGCGGCAGCGCGGTCACCGCGGCGGCCAGCCGGGGCATGATGCCGGCGCTCACCCAGTGCCGGCGCTCCCACACGCCCGTACCCGGCGCGATCAGCACCACGAGCAGCGCCCCCCGGCCCAGCCGTTCGCGCAGCGGCACGAAGGAGCCGTCCTCCGCGGTCACCAGCACGTCGGCGACCGGGGCGCCGGCCGGTGTGTCCACGAGGACCTCCCCGTCGAGGGGCGGGGGAGTGAGCGGCGAGTCCGCGTACGCCCCCGGCGCGCCCAGCGCCCCGCGCCCCAGATGACCGTCCATCAGCAGGGCGTCGTGTCCACGGCCGGACCCGGGCACCAGGGACCGCAGTCCGCCGCCCCCGCGCAGCACCGGCAGTAGCTGGTCGGCGGCGCGCAGCCGGGCGGCGACGATCGCGCGCCGCTCGGTCTGGTAGCTGTCCAGCAGCCCCTCGTGCGGCCCGTGATGCCAGGCCGGCGCCAGCTTCCAGGCGAGGTTGTCGGCGTCCCGCAGGCCCTCGTCGAGACCCTGGGTGCCGAGCGCGCCCAGCAGGTGGGCCGCGTCCCCGGCGAGGAAGATCCGGCCGGCGCGCCAGCGGCGGGCCACCCGGTGGTGGACCGTGTGGACTCCGGTGTCCAGGAGTTCGTACGACGGGGAGGTTTCGCCGGTCCAGCCGATGAGGGTCTCCCGGATGCGGGCGAGCAGCAGTTCGGGTGTGACCAGGTCCTCGCCTGGCGGCAGCAGCCAGTCCAGCCGCCACACGTCGTCCGGGAGCGGACGGGCGGCGATCTCCCCGGCGAAGGGGCCGGTCGTCCGCCACGGCGGCAGCCGGTGGAGGAACGCTTCGCCGGGCCGGGGCAGTTCGGTGCGTACCGCGGCGACGGCGTGCCGCTCGACGGCCGTACGGCCGGGGAAGCGGATGTCCTGGAGCTTGCGCACGGTCGAACGCGGGCCGTCGCAGCCGACCAGGTAACTGCCGCGCCACCATGTGCCGCCCGGGCCGCGGGTGTGGACGGTGACCCCCGTGGTCTCCTGCTCCATGTTGTCGAGGCGGCTGTCCACGGCGAGTTCGACCAGCGGTTCGCGGGCGACGGCGGCGCGCAGGGCGCCGGTCAGCACGTGCTGGGCGATGTGCAGCGGCGCGGGGTCGTCATCGTCGAAGGCGATGTCGCGCATCACCTGTTTGCGCCGCAACGACCGCCATCCGGCCCAACGGAGCCCGGCCCCGCCGAGCGGCGCGCCGGCCAGGCGCTCCACGAGCGCGGCGGTGTCCTCGCGCAGGACGACCGTGCGCGCGGCGCGCGGCGCGTCCGCGCCGGGTCCCTCGTCGAGCACGACGGAGGGCACCTCCTGACGCGCCAGCGCCAGGGCGAGCGTGAGCCCGACGGGCCCCGCTCCGACAACGATCACCGGGTCCACGGCGCGGCGCCCCCTGCCCGCAGTGGTGTCCTGACGGACAGGTGTGAAGCAGAAGCCGGAGCAGGGTGCACGATCACAGAACGTATGCAACCCATTGCCGCTGCTTGCGTCAAGTGACGGAGGCGGTGGTGATCACTCCACTGCCCCCATGTCACTTCTGTCCCGGTGAGCGGCCGTCAGGCGGAGGTTCCCGTCGACTCGGCGCCGCCCACCGCCGCGGCCGAGAGCACCGCGCCCGTCGACTTCTTTCCGCGCCGCAGCCGCCGCTCCAGCCAGCTCGCGAAGGTGGTGAGGCTGAAGTTGATGGCCACGAAGATCAGCGCCACGATCGTGAAGCTGGCGATGGTGTTCGCACCGTAGTAGGAGCTCATGGCGGACACGGCGGACAGCAGGTCCGGGAAGGTGAGGACGGCGCCGCCGAGCGCGGTGTCCTTCACGATGACCACGAGCTGGCTGACGATCGCCGGCAGCATCGCGGTGACCGCCTGCGGCAGCAGGACCGACGTCATGGTCTGGGTCTTGCGCAGGCCGATCGCCTGCGCGGCCTCCGTCTGGCCCTTGGGCAGGGAGAGGATGCCCGCGCGGACGATCTCCGCGAGCACCGAGGCGTTGTAGAGCACCAGACCGGTGCAGACGGCGTACAGCGGCCGGTCGTCCGAGCTGATGTTGCTGTAAGCGGCGAACAGCGCCGTACCGAAGATCATCAGGATCAGCACCGGAATGGCGCGGAAGAACTCCACGACCACCGCGGCCGGGATCCTGATCCAGGCGTGGTCGGAGAGCCGCGCGATGCCGAAGACCGCGCCGAGGGGCAGCGCGATGAGCATCGACAGGGCCGCCGCGATCAGCGTGTTCTTCAGCCCGGGCAGGATGTACGTGGTCCACGCCTCGGAGCCGGAGAAGAACGGCTTCCACTTCTCCCAGTCCAGTTGGCCCTTGTCGCTCAGGCTCTGCAGGGCCCACCACACCAGCGCCGCGGCGGCAAGCACGAACAGGACGGTGTAGAGGATGTTGCGCCGCTTGGCCCTGGGCCCCTGGGCGTCGTACAGCACGGAGGTCATCGCTTCACCGCCACCTTCTTGCCCACCCAGCCGAGGATCAGACCGGTCGGCAGCGTCAGGCACACGAAGCCGAACGCGAAGACCGCGGAGATCAGCAGGAGTTGTGCCTCGTTCTCGATCATCTTCTTCATCAGCAGGGCCGCTTCGGCCACGCCGATCGCCGCCGCCACCGTGGTGTTCTTGGTGAGCGCGATCAGCACGTTGGTGAGCGGGCCGACCACCGAGCGGAACGCCTGCGGCAGCACGACCAGGGTCAGCACCTGGGTGAAGCTCAGTCCGAGGGCGCGGGCCGCCTCCGCCTGGCCGACCGGCACCGTGTTGATGCCGGAGCGGATCGCCTCACAGACGAACGCCGCGGTGTAGGCGATCAGACCCAGCACGGCGAGCCGGAAGTTGATGGTGTCGAAGTCCTGCGCACCGAGATTGATGTTGAGCGTCTGGCTCAGGCCCAGCGAGGTGAACAGGATGATCACCGTCAGCGGGATGTTCCGCACGACGTTGACGTAGGCGGTGCCGAAACCGCGCATGAGCGGCACCGGGCCGACGCGCATGGCAGCCAGCAGAGTGCCCCAGACCAGGGAGCCGACGGCCGAGAGGAGGGTGAGCTGCACGGTCACCCAGAAGGCTCCCAGCAGGTCGTAGCCTTGAAGAAAGTCGAACACGATCTCCCGCGCTTCCGCGTGTGGTGGGCCCCGGTGCGCCGCCCTGCGCGGGCGGCGCACCCGACGGGCGCTGACTCAGCTCTTGATGTCGCCGATCTTCGGCGCGGGCTCGTTCTTGTAGTTCGCCGGACCGAGGTTGGCGTCGACGGCCTTCTGCCACGAACCGTCGGAGACCATGTCCTCAAGGGCCTTGTTGATCTTGTCCTTGAGGTCGCTGCCCTTCTTGACGCCGATGCCGTAGTTCTCGTTGGTCATCTTGAGGCCGCCCAGCTTGAACTTGCCCTTGAACTGCTCCTGGGAGGCGTAGCCGGCGAGGATCGAGTCGTCCGTCGTCAGCGCGTCGATCGCCTTGTTCTGAAGGCCGCTCAGACAGGCCGAGTACGTCGGGTACTGCTGGAGGTCCGCCTTGCGCGCCAGCTTGTCCTTGACGTTCTGGGCCGAGGTCGAGCCGGTCACCGAGCACAGCTTCTTGCTGTTCAGGTCGGCCGGCGACTTGATCGAGTCGTCGTCGGCGCGGACCAGGACGTCCTGGTGGGCCAGCAGGTAGGGGCCGGCGAAGTCGACCTTCTGCTCACGCTCCGGGGTGATCGAGTACGTGGCGGTGATGAAGTCCACGTCACCGCGCTGGAGCATGGTCTCGCGGTCGCCGCTCTTGGACTCCTTCCACTCGATCTGGTTCTCGTCGTAACCGAGCTTCTTGGCGACGTACTTGGCCACGTCGACATCGAAGCCGGAGTAGCCCTGCGGGGTCTTCTGGCCGAGGCCCGGCTGGTCGAACTTGATGCCGACGGTGATCTTCTTGCCGCCACCGCCCGACGACCCCTCGTCCTTCTTGTCGTTCGAGCCGCACGCCGTCGCCGAGAGGGCGAGGGCGAGGACGACGGCCGAGGCGGCGGTGACCTTGCGGAGCTTCATGTGAACTTCCTTCGGTGTTGAGGAGATGCGGAGCCGTCGGCACGGCGACGGCACGATCACGGGCCGGTGGCGCACGGCGCCACCGGCGGGCCGTCGCGTCAGTGGTGCAGGATCTTCGAAAGGAAGTCCCTGGCCCGGTCGCTGCGCGGGTTGCTGAAGAACTGGTCGGGCGCAGCCTGTTCGATGATCCGGCCGTCGGCCATGAAGACCACCCGGTTTGCAGCCGATCGGGCGAAGCCCATCTCGTGGGTGACGACGACCATCGTCATGCCGTCCCGGGCGAGTTGCTGCATGACCTCCAGCACCTCGTTGATCATCTCCGGGTCGAGCGCGGAGGTCGGCTCGTCGAACAGCATGACCTTCGGGTCCATGGCCAGCGCGCGCGCGATGGCCACACGCTGCTGCTGGCCGCCGGAGAGCTGCGCGGGGTACTTGTCGGCCTGCGCGCCCACTCCGACCCGGTCGAGCAGTTCGCGGGCCCGCTCCTCGGCCTTCTTCTTGTCCGTGCGGCGGACCTTGACCTGGCCGAGCATCACGTTCTCGAGCACGGTCTTGTGCGCGAAGAGGTTGAAGGACTGGAAGACCATGCCGACGTCGGCGCGCAGCCGGGCCAGTTCCTTGCCCTCCTGGGGCAGCGGCTTGCCGTCGATCGTGATGGTGCCCGAATCGATGGTCTCCAGGCGGTTGATGGTGCGGCACAGGGTGGACTTCCCGGACCCGGAGGGCCCGATGACCACGACGACCTCGCCGCGGGTGATCGTCAACTCGATGTCCTGGAGTACGTGCAACGCGCCGAAGTGCTTGTTGACGCTCTTCAGGACGACCAGATCGGCGGTCGAGGCCACGTCTTCCTTGGCCATCGATACTTCGGTCATCGCTTTCAGGCTCCGTCCTCCTCGGTTTCGGGGGACAGTAACGACCGATGCGACCAGCGTCATTACATCTGAGGGAGATCTGAGCATCACGATCCGGTAGCGGCCGCACACATGTCGTAGCGTGACCGGGCGGGGCACGTACCGGCTGGATAACGACACACGGTGCGCAACCGGATCCCTCTTGACGCCGTCCTCGTCCATCGGCGTCACTGCCATGGTGCACGCGCCCGTGCACGACGTTTACACGCCGTGACCGTATGACACATGAACCGGAGGGGGCCGGAATGCGACTGCTCCTCGTCGAGGACGACAACCACGTCGCCGCCGCCCTGTCCGCGGTCCTGGCGCGGCACGGGTTCGACGTCACGCACGCCCGCAGCGGCGAGGAGGCCCTCCAGGCACTCGTCCCCGAGAGCGCCTGCTTCGGCGTGGTCCTGCTCGACCTGGGCCTGCCCGACCAGGACGGCTACGAGGTCTGCGCCAGGATCCGCAAGCGCACCAGCATCCCCGTGATCATGGTCACCGCCCGCTCCGACGTCCGTTCCCGCATCCACGGCCTCAACCTCGGCGCCGACGACTACGTGGTGAAGCCCTACGACACCGGCGAACTGCTCGCCCGTATCCACGCCGTCAGCCGCCGCACCGCCCACGAGGACGCGAACGCCGGCAGCGAGAGCACGCTGCGCCTCGGCGCCGTGCACATCGAACTGCCCACCCGTCAGGTCAGCGTGGACGGCGCGGTCGTCCAGCTCACCCGCAAGGAGTTCGACCTGCTCGCGCTGCTCGCCCAGCGCCCCGGGGTGGTCTTCCGGCGGGAGCAGATCATCAGCGAGGTGTGGCAGACCAGTTGGGAGGGCACCGGGCGGACCCTGGAGGTGCACGTCGCCTCCCTGCGCTCCAAGCTGCGCACGCCGGCGCTCATCGAGACCGTACGCGGCGTCGGTTACCGCCTCGTCGCCCCGGCCGCCTAGCGGGGACGGGTGAGCTCACGTCTGCTGCCGCTGCTCATCGTCCTGATGGCGGCCGTCCTGCTCGCCCTCGGCGTCCCGCTCGCCGTCAGCGTCGCCGGTGCCGAGCAGCAGAAGGCGGTCGTGGACCGCATCGACGACACCGCTCGCTTCGCAGCCCTGGCCCAGTTCGTCACGGACGGGGCCAGCGGCTCCCGGCGCACGGTCCCGGACGAGCGGTTGGAGACCCTCCGCCGCGAACTCGGCAGCTACCACGGGGTCTACGGCATCCGGGCCGGCGTCTTCTACCGGACCGGCGTCCCGATGGCCAACGCCCCGGACGACTGGTCGCTGCCCGCGTTCGGCGAGGTCCGCGACGCCTTCGAGGAGGCGCTGCTGAGCCGGCGCAGCCACGACCCGGAACAGGTCTGGCCCTGGCAGCGCCACCGGCTCGTCGTCGCCTCCCCGGTGATCCGGGACGGTGACGTCGTCGCGGTCGTCGTCACCGACTCGCCGACCGGGCAGATGCGCTCGCGGACCCTGTACGGCTGGCTGCTCATCGGCACCGGCGAGATCGCCGCGATGCTGCTCGCCGTCGGCGCGGCGCTGCGGCTGACCGGCTGGGTGCTCAGACCCGTGCGGATCCTCGACGCCACCACCCACGACATCGCCACCGGGCGGCTGAAGTCCCGGGTGGCGGCCGCCGGCGGGCCGCCCGAACTGCAGCGGCTCGCCCGGTCGTTCAACGAGATGGCGGACAACGTCGAGGACGTGCTGGAGCAGCAGCGGGCCTTCGTCGCCGACGCCTCGCACCAGTTGCGCAATCCGCTCTCCGCGCTGCTGCTGCGCATTGAGCTGCTCGCGCTCGAACTGCCCGAGGACAACGAGGAGATCGCCTCCGTGCGCACCGAGGGCAAGCGCCTCGCCCAGGTCCTGGACGACCTGCTCGACCTGGCGCTCGCCGAGCACGCGGAGCCGGATCTGAAGCTCATCGACATCGGGGAGCTGGCCGCCGAGCGGGTGGCGGCCTGGGCGCCGGCCGCCGAGGCCAAGGGGGTGCGGCTGGCCGGCGACTGCCCGGCCACCACGGGCTGGGCCGACCCCGTGGCACTGTCCTCCGCGCTGGACGCGGTGATCGACAACGCGGTGAAGTTCACGCCGGGCGGCGAGAGCGTCGAGGTGACGGTCTCCTTCCACCGCGACACGTCGACGATCGTGGTCGCCGACCACGGTCCCGGCCTCACCGACGAGGAGATCGCCCGCGTCGGCGACCGCTTCTGGCGCAGCGGGCGCCACCAGAACATCAACGGCTCAGGACTCGGCCTGTCCATCTCCCGCGCGCTGCTCGCGGCGGGCGGCGGCTCGATCTCCTACGCCCGGCACCGGGAGGAGGAGCCGCGCGGACTGCGGGTGACGGTGGCCGTGCCGAGGTCGGTGCCTACGGCTTGACCGAGCGGTAGTAGCGCCGCGCGCCCTCGTGCAGGGCCAGTGGGTCGGTGTAGATCGCGGTGCGCAGGTCGACCAACTGGGCGGAGTGGACGTGGGCGCCGATGCCGTCGCGGCTCTTGATGACGGTGCGGGTCACCCACTCCGTCAGCCTCGGGTCCATGTCCTTGCGCGTCATCAGCACGTTGGACACGGCGATCGTCGGGACGGTCTGGCCCTTCTGGACGGACGGGTACGCCGACTCCGGCATGTTGGTGGCGCGGTAGTAGCGTGTGGCGCCGCCCTCGGCGTGCAGCCGGGCGACCAGCTCGGCCTCGATCGGCACGAAACGGAACGCGAACTTCTCGGCCAGCCGCCGCAGACCGTCCGTCGGCAGTCCGCCCGACCAGAAGAACGCGTCGAGCTCACCCCGCCGCAGCCGGTCCGGAGCGGTGCCGATGCCGTCGCCCATCGGGCGGATGTCCGTCTCCGGGTCGATCCCGGCCGTCCTGAGCACCCGCTCGGCTATCAGCCGGACACCGGACTCCGGCGGCCCGACCGACACCCGCTTGCCGCGTAGGTCCGACACGGAGTGGATGCGCGAGTCGCTGGGGACGACGAGCTGCACGTAGTCGTCGTAGAGGCGGGCCACACCGCGCAGCCGCGCGGCACCCGGGCCGTGGTTCACCTCGTACGTCTCCACCGCGTCCGCGGCGGCGATGGTGAAGTCGGCCCGGCCGGTCGCCACCCGCGCGACGTTCTCCTGCGAGCCGTCGCTGGTCAGCAGCCGCACCTCCAGATCGGGCATGTCCTTGGCGAACGCGGTGCGCAGCCGCACGCCGTACTCCTGGTAGACCCCGCGCAGGGTTCCCGTGCTGAAGGTGATCGTCCCGCTCGGCGGGGCGTCGCCCAGGGGCAGTAGCCACCACAGCAGCAGCCCGAGGACCACGACCCCGGCGGCCGTGCCCTGGAGGCCGCGGCGTCGTCCGATGCGGGGGAACGGCTTTGGCATGCGCGCGATCCTGCCAGCGGGACGCCCTGCTGACCAGGGGCGGGCGGCCCGGCGGGCGGCCGGTGCAGTCCGAGCCTGCGGCTAACCTCGCGGGTATGAGTGCCTCGCCCGCCGATCTGGTCCGTGAGTTCCACCGTGCCTTCGGGCTCGACGCCCGCCCCACGCCCACCCGGGTGCCGCCGGAGCTCGCCGCGCACCGCGGGGAACTGCTCGCGGAGGAGGCGGCCGAGGTCGCTGAGGTCTCGGTCGGTGGCCCGCTCGACCGGCTCGCGCACGAGCTGGCGGACGTCGTGTACGTGGCGTACGGCACCGCCCTGGTGCACGGCATCGACCTCGACGAGGTGATCGCCGAGATCCACCGCGCCAACATGACCAAGCTCGGCCCGGACGGCCGGGTCGCCCGCCGCGCCGACGGCAAGGTGCTCAAGGGGGAGCACTACGTGGCGCCCGACGTGTCGGCCGTGCTGCGCCGGCAGGGCTGGGTCCCCGACGGCGCCTGACGCGGGCTGCGTACGTCCGAGCCGGCGGCCCACCGCGGTGAGGACCGGGCGCACCGCACGGCGAGCACCAGTGCGAGCCCGGACAGCGTGGCCGCGTCCTTGAACGCCCTGCGGGTCGAGGCGTCCAGGTACGGGAAGGCGAACTGGGGCACCTGCGGGACGAGCGCGACCCAGAACCACGGCGAACGCGTCACCGAGTCCGCTTCCAGCGCCCCGGCGACCAGCAGCGGCACCACGACGACCAGGTAGTGGTCGTAGGACGGCCGGGACACCAGGTAGGAGGCCAGCATCAGCAGTGCGGCCGTGTCCGCGAGCCGCGCCGGACCGGGATCGGCGCGCCGCCAGCGCAGCCGGGCGCAGAGCACACCGGCCGCCGCAGCGGCCATGCCCAGCACCTCGGCCGGAACGGGCGGCAGCCCCAGCCGGGGCAGCACCGCTGGCAGGGAGGAGTCGAACGGCCGCATCAGACCGTCCCCGCCCTTGAGCAGGAAGGGCAGCGTGCGAGTGAAGAAGCCGCCCGGGTCCGGCATGATCAGGGCCGCGCCCAACGACAGGGCCAGGGGCACCGCCACCATCCAGGCCAGCGCCCGCCACCGCCGGGCCAGCACCAGCAGGACGACCACGGGCAGCAGCAGCGGCTTCACCGCCACCGAGAGGCCCAGGACCACCCCGGCCAGGTCCCAGCGGCCCCGGTCGGCCAGCAGCAGCGCCAGCGGCAACGCCAGGGCGCTGACCGCCGTCCAGTTCCCCAGGTTCACCAGGTGGCCGACCGGCGCCCAGCACAGCACCAGCCCCAGCAGCCCCAGCACCGCGAACCGGCTGCACGCCGGCACCCGGAACAGGCGCACCGCACACCACCAGCCGCCCGCGATCAGCGCCACGCAGACCAGCGGCGCTGCGATGCCCACCACGGCCGTCGGCAGCGCGGCCTGCCCGGCGGCGAACAGCACGGCACTGGGCAGGTACAGGAAGCGCCGGTCGGCGTACGGAGCGCCGCCGCCCAGCCAGATCTGCCCGGCATGGACGACGAAGGCGTTGTCCATGCCTCCCCCGGTGAACACGACGGCCACCCGCGCGGCGCGGGCGCACAGGACGACGGCGAGGAGGGCGACCGGGACGGGACCGGCCGGCCGCAGCAGCCATGCGCGCACCACCGTGGTCGGGGGCACTTCCGGCGCGGGTGCCCGCAGGGCGTCACGAAGCTCCGTCACGCGTGTCATTTTGGGCCAGTTGCCCCCATGCGGGAGGAAGTGACCGGTCGTGTCGCCGTCACGAGGGCGCAAAGCCCTCCGGCCGGGCCGTCGCACCCGTGGATCCGTGCGGTGCACGGCTTTGCCCGGCCTGGAAGTCCGTGATGCCCCGGCCTGGAGGGCGTGACGCTCCGCCGTCCCGGGGCCGTCCGGGAACCACCTACCCTTGATGCATGACCAGCAGCAGCGACCGGAGCCCCGCAGTGGACGTTCAAGGACCCAAGAGCTACGAAATCCGCACCTATGGGTGCCAGATGAACGTCCACGACTCCGAGCGGCTGGCCGGCCTGCTCGAGGACGCCGGTTACGTGCGGGCGCCGGAGGGGGCGGACGGCGACGCGGACGTCGTCGTCTTCAACACCTGCGCCGTCCGGGAGAACGCCGACAACCGGCTGTACGGCAACCTGGGCCACCTGGCGCCGCAGAAGGCGAAGCGGCCCGGGATGCAGATCGCGGTCGGCGGCTGCCTGGCGCAGAAGGACCGGGACACCATCGTGAAGAAGGCGCCCTGGGTGGACGTCGTCTTCGGTACGCACAACATCGGCAAGCTGCCGGTCCTGCTGGAGCGCGCCCGCGTGCAGCAGGAGGCGCAGGTGGAGATCGCCGAGTCCCTGGAGGCGTTCCCCTCCACGCTGCCGACGCGGCGCGAGAGCGCGTACGCGGCCTGGGTCTCGATCTCCGTCGGCTGCAACAACACCTGCACCTTCTGCATCGTCCCCGCGCTGCGCGGCAAGGAGAAGGACCGCCGCCCCGGCGACATCCTCGCCGAGGTGGAGGCCCTGGTCGCCGAGGGCGTCTCCGAGATCACGCTGCTCGGCCAGAACGTCAACGCCTACGGCTCCGACATCGGCGACCGCGAGGCGTTCAGCAAGCTGCTGCGGGCCTGCGGGAACATCGACGGCCTGGAGCGGGTCCGCTTCACCTCGCCGCACCCGCGCGACTTCACCGACGACGTGATCGCCGCGATGGCCGAGACCCCGAACGCCATGCCGCAGCTGCACATGCCGCTGCAGTCCGGCTCCGACACGGTGCTGAAGGCGATGCGCCGCTCCTACCGGCAGGAGCGCTACCTCGGGATCATCGAGAAGGTCCGCGCCGCCATCCCGCACGCCGCGATCACCACCGACATCATCGTGGGCTTCCCCGGCGAGACCGAGGAGGACTTCGAGCAGACACTGCACGTCGTGCGCGAGGCGCGCTTCGCGCAGGCGTTCACCTTCCAGTACTCCAAGCGTCCCGGCACCCCGGCCGCCGAGATGGAGGACCAGATCCCCAAGGAGGTCGTCCAGGCGCGCTACGAGCGGCTGGTCGCGCTCCAGGAGGAGATCTCCTGGGAGGAGAACAAGAAGCAGGTCGGCCGCACGCTGGAGCTCATGGTCGCCGAGGGCGAGGGCCGTAAGGACGGCGCCACCCACCGCCTCTCCGGCCGCGCCCCCGACAACCGCCTGGTCCACTTCACCAAGCCCGAGCAGGACGTGCGCCCCGGCGACGTGGTCACGGTCGAGATCACCTACGCCGCCCCGCACCACCTCCTCGCCGAGGGCCCGGTGCTCGGTGTGCGCCGCACGCGCGCGGGTGACGCGTGGGAGAAGCGCAACGCGGCCGAGGCCGCCCAGCCGGCCGGGGTCATGCTCGGCCTGCCGAAGGTGGGCGTTCCCGAGCCGCTGCCGGTCGCCGCGAACAGCGGCTGCGGCTGCGACTGACCCGTCGAGCGAGCGGCCGCCCGACGACCGGCCGTCCGGCGGCGTTACCCTGCGGATCATGCTTGTCGCCGCCGCCGTCTGCCCCTGCCCGCCCCTCCTCGTGCCCGAGGTGGCCGCGGGAGCCGCACCCGAGTTGGACTCCGCCCGGGCCGCCTGCGCGGACGCGCTGGGCGTGCTCGCCGTTGCCCGGCCCGACCTGCTGGTGGTCGTCGGACCCGCGGAGGCCTCCGGGCGCGGCGTCTGTCCGGAGGGCACCCGGGGCTCGTTCCGCGGCTTCGGCGTGGACCTGGAGGTACGGCTCGGCCGGGACACGGGTACTGGGGCCGGGCGCGAGCTGCCGCCCTCGCTGGCCGTCGCCGCCTGGCTGCTGGAGCACACCGGCTGGTCCGGCATCCCCGTCGAGGGGCTCGGTGTGGGGGAGTCGTCGGCACCCGAGCGGTGCGCGGCGGCCGGCCGGGACCTCGCCGCGCGGGCCGGCCGTGTGGCGCTGCTGGTGATGGGGGACGCCAGCGCGCGGCGCACGCTCAAGGCGCCGGGCTATCTCGACGAACGGGCCGAACCCTTCGACGCGGGCGTCGCCCGGGCACTGGAGGAGGCCGACACACCGGTTCTCCTGGCGCTCGATGTGAAGACGGCGCACGAACTGAAGGCGTCGGGCCGGGCCCCCTGGCAGGTGCTGGCCGGCGCGGCCGAGGGCGCCGGCCTCTCCGGCACGCTGCTGTACGACGACGCGCCGTACGGAGTGGGGTACCTGGTCGCGGCCTGGTCGTGAACGAAACGCGGCGGACACGGCGGACGGCCGGGACGCATCGCGCCTCCCGGCCGTCCATCGACGCCCCTCAGGACGTGGGCGGCGGTCCCTCCGGAGGCGTCGGAGCGGAAGCGCCGCCCGGCGCCGTGCCGGTGCCCTGGTCCGGGCTCGTGCCCGCCTCCGGGGCCGTACGGGTCTCCGGGCTCGTCCCGCCCTTGTGGGCGAGCCGGTCCATGGCGTCCTTGGCCTTGCCCGTACCCGCGTGGATCCTGTCGCTGTACTTGCCCTTGGTCTTCTCGTCGACCACCTTCGCGGCCTTGTCGAGGCTCTGCCCGATCGTGCCCCCGTGGCGCTGGGCGAGGTCCGACACCTTCTCCTTCGCCGGGCCGATCCTGGCCTTCATGTTGTCCAGCAGACCCATGGTTCACCTTCCCTGACGGGGCGGATTCCTTTCCCCGGCGGTCGAGTTCCCCTCCGGCCCTTCGACCACCGAAGGAGTCGCGCAAAAACTCCCATACTCACTCGATACCCTACTCGTCCTACCCCGTCACCCGCCGTCACACGACTCGTGCGAGGCACCTCCTGCGGGGTTTGGGAGACTGGTGCGGTGAGCAGCGCACCCCCCGCCCCCCGCGTCATCGCCGTCGTCGGCCCCACTGCGGCCGGAAAGTCCGATCTGGGCGTCTTTCTGGCCCAGCGCCTCGGCGGCGAGGTCGTCAACGCCGACTCCATGCAGCTCTACCGAGGGATGGACATCGGCACCGCGAAGCTGACGCCCGAGGAGCGCGGTGGGATACCGCACCACCTGCTCGACATCTGGGACGTGACGGTCACGGCGTCCGTCGCCGAGTACCAGCGGCTCGCCCGGGAGCGGATCGACGCGCTGCTCGCCGAAGGGCGCTGGCCGGTCCTGGTCGGCGGCTCCGGCCTGTACGTCCGCGGGGCCGTGGACAACCTGGAGTTCCCCGGCACCGATCCCGAGGTGCGCGCCCGGCTGGAGGACGAGCTCACACTGCGCGGCTCCGGCGCGCTGCACGCCCGCCTCGCCGCCGCCGACCCCGAGGCCGCTCGGGCGATCCTGCCCAGCAACGGCCGCCGGATCGTCCGGGCCCTCGAGGTGATCGAGATCACCGGCCGCCCCTTCACCGCGAACCTCCCGGGTCACGACTCGGTCTACGACACCGTCCAGATCGGCGTCGACGTCGCCCGACCCGAACTCGACGAACGCATCGCGCGCCGGGTCGACCGCATGTGGGAGGCGGGGCTCGTGGACGAGGTGCGCGCGCTGGAGGCGCGGGGCCTGCGCGAGGGGCGTACGGCATCGCGTGCGCTCGGCTACCAGCAGGTGCTCGCCTCGCTCGCGGGGGAGTGCACGCTCGAGGAGGCGCGCGCGGAGACCGTACGCGCCACGAAACGCTTCGCGCGGCGCCAGGACTCGTGGTTCCGGCGGGACCCCCGTGTGCACTGGCTGAGCGGGGCTGCGGCGGATCTCACAGAACTTCCGCATCTCGCCTTGGCGTTGGTCGAACGACCGGTTACAGCCTGATCACGTCATGGCATCGGGACGCCCAGGCCGTCATCCAGGCCTCCGGCGCCGTGCCATCATCAAGCTCGGATCGACCGAGTGAAGTCCTAGTTGGGAGGGCGCGTGGCGATGGAGGCCGGCCCTCGCGACACCGCACAAGACACCGACCGCATCACCGTGGAGCGCGGCGGCGCGGAACCGGACGACGGCCCGTTGAGCCCCGACGGGCCCGACGAGACGCAGGGCGGCGTGACCGCGGACGGCCCCGGGCCCGAGGAGATGTTCGCCGGGCCCGAGGTGGAGGTCGAGCTGCGCCCGCAGCGTCGGCTGCGCATCTGGCAGCTGGCCCCGATCGTGGGCCTGGCCGTCGTGGGCTCCCTGATGTTCGCCTTCCCGCTGGCCTTCGACGGCGACAACGGCGCCGTGATCGCCATGCTGGGGCTGCTGATCTGCTCCTGCTCGGCGGGCTGGGGCATGATGGCCGCCCGCCGCGTCGGCCACACCTGGCCGGGCCTGCCGCCGCGCGGTTCCGGGCGGCGCCTGGACTGGCGGGTGATCGGCGCGTACGCCCTCGTCGTCACCGTGGTCGTGGTGCTCGCCGTCTGGCGGGTCGCCCGGCTGCGCTAGGCCGCGCACCGGCCCCCGGCTTCGCCAGCCACGCGCCCGGACCGCGGCTCCGCCAGGACCCGGGCACCGCCCGTACCGCGGACCGGCCCCGCGGCCGCTGGACATGATCACCGAGTCGCCGGAGCGACCCCGTACGATCGAGCCATGAGCACGCGCATCCCCTTCCTCAAGGGCCACGGCACGGAGAATGACTTCGTGATCCTCCCGGACCCGGAGAACGCCGTCGAGCTGTCCCCGGCCGCCGTCGCCGCCCTGTGCGACCGCCGCGCGGGCATCGGCGGGGACGGGGTGCTGCACGTCGTGCGCTCCGCCGCGCACCCCGAGGCCCGCGGCATGGCGGCCGAGGCGGAGTGGTTCATGGACTACCGCAACGCCGACGGCTCCGTCGCGGAGATGTGCGGCAACGGCGTGCGGGTGTTCGCGCGCTACCTCCAGCACGCCGGACACACGACGGAGGGTGACCTTGCGATCGCCACGCGCGGGGGCGTGAAGACGGTGCACATCGCCAAGGACGGTGACATCACCGTCGGCATGGGCAGGGCGAGGCTCCCCGAGGGGGACGTCATCGTGAGCGTCGGCGGGCGCAGCTGGCCCGCGCGCAACGTGAACATGGGCAACCCGCACGCGGTCGCCTTCGTCGACGACCTCGCCGACGCCGGCGACCTGTTCTCCCCGCCGCCCTTCAGTCCGGCCTCCGCCTACCCGGACGGCGTGAACGTCGAGTTCGTCGTCGACCGCGGTCCCCGCCACGTCGCCCTGCGCGTGCACGAGCGCGGCTCGGGCGAGACCCGCTCGTGCGGCACGGGCGCGTGTGCCGTCGCCGTGGCGGCCGCCCGGCGCGACGGCGCCGACCCGACGGCCACCGGGACCCCGGCGACGTACACGGTGGACCTCCCCGGCGGAACGCTGGTGATCACCGAGCGGCCGGACGGCGAGATCGAGATGACCGGCTCCGCCGTGATCGTCGCCGAGGGCGAGATCGACGCGAAGTGGCTGGAAGCAGCGGCCGGCTGACGGTCGGTCGGCTGGGTATCGCAGCCCGGACGGCCCAAGGGAAGGTCATATGTATGCCCGGAGGCGGCTGCGGGCGGCGAATCCACGGCTGACCGCCTGTCAGGTGACTGAAAGCCGTAAACCTCCTGGCCATCGCTCGAATGGGTGATCCGTTTCACGCTCACCGAGAGACGGCCGGTCGGGCGTGCTGGGCTCGGTAGCATCAATCACCGGCCCGGACGGGGGATCCGTAGCCAACCCCTGTGCCGCGTACGCCCTGGGGCGCCCCGTCCGCCGGTCCACGCAGCCGGAGGTGCGCATGAGTGCGGATGCCACGAATCCTGCGGCCCCGGGCCCGGTGGCTCCCGTGGGGCCACGGCGCAGGGCCCGCCCGCGGATCGACCTGCGCCGGCTCGGCCGTGCCGCACTGCTCGGCCCGGCCGCCCGCGACCGGCTGCCGGACGCCATCGGCCACGTGGCCGAGGCCCATCGTGCGCACTTCCCGGAAGCGGACCTCGAACCGCTGCGCCGCGCCTACGTCCTGGCCGAGTCCTCGCACCGCGGCCAGATGCGCAAGAGTGGCGAGCCCTACATCACGCATCCGCTCGCCGTGACCCTCATCCTCGCCGAACTCGGCGCCGAGACGACGACGTTGACCGCGTCCTTGCTGCACGACACCGTCGAGGACACCGACGTGACACTGGACCAGGTCGGCGAGCAGTTCGGCGAGGAGGTCCGCTACCTCGTCGACGGCGTCACCAAGCTGGAGAAGGTCGACTACGGCGCGGCCGCCGAGCCCGAGACCTTCCGCAAGATGCTGGTCGCCACCGGCAGCGACGTCCGGGTGATGTCGATCAAACTCGCCGACCGGCTGCACAACATGCGCACCCTCGGCGTGATGCGCCCGGAGAAGCAGGCCCGTATCGCCAAGGTGACCCGGGACGTCCTCATCCCGCTCGCCGAACGGCTCGGCGTGCAGGCGCTCAAGACCGAGCTGGAGGACCTCGTCTTCGCGATCCTGCACCCCGACGAGTACGCGCACACGCGGGAGTTGATCGCGGAGAACGCGGGCCGCCCGGGTGACCCGCTCACCGAGGTCGCCGAGCAGGTGCGCGGAGTGCTGCGCGAGGCGGACGTTCCCGCCGAAGTGCTCGTCAGACCACGGCACTTCGTCTCCGTGCACCGGGTCTCCCGCAAGCGCGGCCGACTGCGCGGCTGCGACTTCGGACGGCTGCTGGTGCTGGTGAACGAGGACGCCGACTGCTACGCCGTCCTCGGTGAACTGCACACCTGCATGACGCCCGTCGTCTCGGAGTTCAAGGACTTCATCGCCGTACCCAAGTTCAACCTGTACCAGTCGCTGCACACCGCCGTGGCCCGTGAGGACGGACAGGTCGTCGAAGTCCTCATCCGCACCCATCAGATGCACAAGGTCGCCGAGGCCGGGGTCGTCGCACTCGGCAACCCCTACGCCCCTCCCGCGGAGGAGCACTCCGCGAGCGACGGCGAGCGCGCCGACCCCACCCGCCCCGGTTGGCTCTCCCGCCTCCTCGAATGGCAGCGGGCCGCGCCGGACCCCGACACCTTCTGGTCCACCCTGCGCGAAGACCTCGCCCAGGACCGCGAGATCACCGTCTTCCGGCCCGACGGGGGCACCCTGGGCCTGCCCGACGGCGCCACATGCGTGGACGCCGCGTACGCCCAGTACGGCGAGGACGCGCACGCGTGCATCGGCGCCCGCGTCAACGGCCGCCTGGCGACGCTGAGCACCGTCCTGAAGGACGGCGACACCGTCCAGCTCCTGATGGGCCAGGACCCGGCCTCCGAACCGTCCGAGGAATGGCTGGACCACGCCCACACCCCGGCCGCCCGCATCGCCATCCAACGTCGTCTGGCCACCCGTCAGCCCGCCGCGGACCGGGCCCAGGACGCCGGCGGGGACGCCGCACCGGCCGCGGGCGGCCCCGCGCGCGCCGGCTCCACCGCGGCCGAGCGGGCCGGTGCGGATTCCGGCACGTCGCCGGTTCCGACGCCCGCCGGAGCGGCCTTGCCGGCCGGGCCCGACGTGCCGGCCGCCTTCGGGCCGGACACGGCGAGCGTCGTGGTCGTCGGCCGGCCCGATGCGGCCGCACGGCTCGCGGGCTGCTGCACGCCCGTGCCGCCCGACGAGATCACCGGCTTCGCCGTGCGCGGGGGAATGGTGACCGTGCACCGCGTGGAGTGCGCCGCGGTCGCGCGGATGAGGAACGCGGGGCGCGCGGAGTTCGGCGTGCGCTGGGGGGAGACCGCCGCGTGCCGTGTCACGCTGCTCGCGGAATCGTTCGGCCGCCCCCACCTGCTGGCCGACCTCACCGAGGCCATCGCCCTCGAGGGCGTCGAGATCGTCTCCGCGACCGTGGCCCCGCCGGCCCAGCAGCGCGTCCGCCACACGTACACCCTCCAACTCCCCGACGCGGCCGGGCTCCCGGCCCTGATGCGCGCGATGCGCAACGTCCCGGGCGTCTACGACGTGAGCCGCACCCAGCCTCAGCCACCAGGGGTGTGAGCGGTCGGCTCCCGCACTTCTGCGGCCCTCGGTGTGCTCCCGTGGGGCTCTTTCGGGTGGGTTGGACGCGCGTCGGCGCTGTGGGGCGGGTGGCCGCTGGTAGCGGTGGTCCATGCCGCTCAGCCTTGGATCACGTGTCCCGCGTCGCCTGAAGGCGACACTCCTCGCGTCCGCCGTCTCCGTCTGTCTCGTCGCCGCGAGCGCTCCGGCCGAGCCGCTGGGCGTGGGTGACCGGCTCTTCCCGTACCTGGGCAACCCCGGGTACGACGTGTCGTCGTACGACCTGTCGTTCACCTATGGCGGTGACAACGGCAAGCCGCTCCAGGCCGTCACCACGATCGACGCGTGGGCCACCGAGAACCTGGAGCGCGTGAACCTCGACTTCGCGCACGGCACGGTCGACGCCGTCGAGGTCGACGGCCTGCCGGCCGAGTTCACCACCGCGGGCGAGGATCTCGTGGTCACCCCGAAGATCCCGCTGCCGCAAGGAAGTTGGATGCGCATCACCGTGCACCACACCAGCGACCCCGTGCCCGAGAAGGGCCGCGACGGCGGCTGGGTCCGCACCGCGGACGGTCTCGCCATGGCCAACCAGGCCGACGCGGCCCACCTGGTGTTCCCGTGCAACGACCATCCCTCCGACAAGGCGATGTTCACCTTCCACGTCACCGCGCCCGACGGGTACACGGCCGTCGCCAACGGCCTTCCGGCCGGCGTCACCCGGACCGGCGGGACGACGACCTGGACGTACCGCACCCAGCACCCCATGGCCACCGAGCTGGCTCAGGTGTCCATCGGCCGCTCCACCGTGGTGCACCGCACCGGCCCGCACGGCCTCCCCCTGCGCGACGTCGTCCCCGCCGAGGACCGCGAGGCGCTCGAACCGTGGCTGGCCAGGACCCCCGACCAGATCGCCTGGATGGAGAGCAAGGTCGGGACGTACCCCTTCGAGACGTACGGCGTGCTCATGGCCTCCGTCGCCACCGGCTTCGAACTCGAGACGCAGACCCTGTCCCTCTTCGAGAAGAAGCTGTTCACCGAACCCGCCCTCCCTCGGTGGTATGTCGAGTCGATCATGGTGCACGAGCTGTCCCACCAGTGGTTCGGCGACAGTGTCAGCCCCCGCACCTGGTCCGACGTGTGGCTCAACGAGGGCCACGCCACCTTGTACGAGGCCCTGTACGCCGACGAGAAGGCGAACAGGCCGCTGGAGACCCGTATGAAGGCCGCCTACGGCGCCTCGGACCGCTGGCGCGAGGCCGGCGGGCCGCCCGCGCTGCCCAAGCCGCCGAAGCCCGGCCAGAAGATCGGGGTCTTCCGCGCGAACGTCTACGACGGCGCCGCGCTCGTCCTGTACGCGCTGCGCCAGGAGATCGGCAAGCCGGACTTCGAGCGCCTGGAGCGCGCCTGGGTGCTGGCCCACCGGGACGGCACGGCCACCACGGCCGACTTCGAGCGCCTGGCCTCGGGCATCGCCGGACGTGACCTGAGCGGCTTCTTCCAGGCCTGGCTGTACGGCGAGAAGACCCCGCCGATGCCCGGCCACCCCGACTGGAAGCCCGCCCCGCCGCCTCGGACGGCGAAGAAGTGAGTGGACGTGAACGGAGGTGAATGGACGTGGCGGGACGCGAATGGAGGAACCCGATGGTGGCACCCGGAGGAATAACGCAGTGACGAGACGGGCCGTACCGTGCGACCATCTTCAGACCGGCGCCGCACGGGGCCACGGGAATCTCCCGGGGCGCTCGTACGTTGTGACCGGTGAAGGACTCTCCCACCACGTAAGGACCAAATGACCTCCTCTTCTTCCTCTTCCCAGTCGTTCGAGGCGTCCCAGGACGGCAAACGTCTCGCGCACTCCTACCCCGAAGGTCTCCGGGCCGATGCCCTGATGGAAGAGGACGTCACCTGGAGCCACGAATTCGACGGAGAGCGGGACGGCGATCAGTTCGACCGTTCCGAGCGGGCGGCGCTGCGCCGTGTCGCTGGTTTGTCCACCGAGCTCGAGGACGTCACCGAGGTCGAGTACCGCCAGCTCCGCCTGGAGCGGGTCGTGCTCGTCGGCGTATGGACCTCGGGGACCGCGCGGGACGCGGAGAACTCCCTGGCCGAGCTGGCCGCCCTCGCGGAGACCGCGGGCGCGGTCGTGCTCGACGGCGTCATGCAGCGCCGTGACAAGCCCGACGCGGCCACCTACATCGGTTCCGGCAAGGCGAACGAGCTGCGTGACATCGTCGTGGAGACCGGCGCGGACACCGTCATCTGCGACGGTGAGCTCAGCCCTGGCCAGCTGATCCACCTCGAGGACGTCGTCAAGGTCAAGGTCATCGACCGTACGGCCCTGATCCTGGACATCTTCGCCCAGCACGCCAAGTCCCGAGAGGGCAAGGCGCAGGTCGCGCTCGCCCAGATGCAGTACATGCTGCCGAGGCTGCGCGGCTGGGGTCAGTCGCTGTCCCGGCAGATGGGCGGCGGCAGCGGCGGCGGCCTCGCCACACGCGGTCCCGGTGAGACCAAGATCGAGACGGACCGTCGGCGGATCCGCGAGAAGATGGCGAAGATGCGCCGGGAGATCGCGGAGATGAAGACCGGCCGCGAGATCAAGCGCCAGGAGCGGCGCCGCAACAAGGTGCCTTCCGTCGCCATCGCCGGCTACACCAACGCAGGCAAGTCCTCCCTGCTCAACCGGCTCACCGGCGCGGGTGTCCTGGTCGAGAACGCCCTGTTCGCGACCCTGGACCCGACCGTGCGGAGGGCCGAGACCCCGAGCGGGCGGCTCTACACGCTGGCGGACACCGTCGGCTTCGTCCGGCACCTGCCGCACCACCTGGTCGAGGCCTTCCGCTCCACCATGGAGGAGGTCGGCGACTCCGACCTCATCCTGCACGTGGTGGACGGCTCCCACCCCGACCCGGAGGAGCAGCTGGCCGCGGTGCGCGAGGTGATCAGGGACGTCGGCGCCACCGACGTACCCGAGATCGTCGTGGTCAACAAGGCGGACGCGGCGGACCCGCTGGTGCTCCAGCGGCTGCTGCGGATCGAGAAGCGCTCGATCGTCGTCTCGGCCCGCACCGGGCAGGGCATCACCGAGCTGCTCGCGCTGATCGACAGCGAGCTGCCCCGGCCGTCCGTCGAGATCGAGGCGCTGGTGCCGTACACCCACGGCAAGCTGATCGCCCGTGCCCACACCGAGGGCGAGGTGATCTCCGAGGAGCACACCGCGGAGGGCACCCTGCTCAAGGCCCGGGTGCACGAGGAGCTCGCGGCGGAACTGGCGCCGTACGCGCCCGCCCCCGCGCTCTGACCACTACCGCACGGCCCGAGGGTCCGCCCCCTGTCGAAGGGGGCGGACCCTCGGCGTCGTCACGAGGTCACCGGGTCACCGGCCGCCGTAGGTCCTGCTCATGGTCTGGTACAGCGCCTCCGCGCCCTGCCCCAGCTGCGGACCCGCCAGCCAGGTGTGGTCCGCCGGGCCGATCGAGGTGTTGGACACCAGCTTCGTCCTGCCGTCCACCACACGGAACCAGCCACCGCCGGAGGAGCCGCCGGTCATGGTGCAGCCGATGCGGTACATCGTCGGGAGCGACGGGCTGAGCGACAGCCGGCCCGGCCGGTCGACGCAGCGGAACATGTTCAGACCGCTGTACGGAGGCGCGGCCGGGTAGCCCCAGGCGCCCATCGTGGCGACCTGCGCCGCCGGCGGCGCGGAGAAGTCCACGTCCAGCGCCGCCCCGACGGTCTCCTCCAGCGAGCGGGAACCGGACTCCGGCTTCACGTGCAGCACGGCGTAGTCGTATGCCGCGCCCGCGCCGCCCGTTTCCGCACCGCCCTGGATCCACTGGTTGGAGGTGGACGCCCAGTCCGCCCACCAGGCGCCGTACGGGGCGACCTCGGAGGCCTTCGCGTTGCTCAGCTGCGCCGAGGACTTGCCGAGGTCGTTGTAGGCCGGGACGAACGCGATGTTGCGGTACCAGCCGCCGTCCTGGCCTGCGTGCACGCAGTGGCCGGCGGTCCACACCAGGTTGGACTTGCCCGGGTGGTTGACGTCCTTGACGACCGTGCCCGAGCAGACCATCGAGCCCTGGGGCGAGTCGAAGAAGACCTTGCCGACCGCGGCGGCGTTCTCGTGGTACGGCGTCTTCTCCGCCTGCGCCCGGACCGGCCGCGGCGCCGGGTCGCTGACGCCCTGGTCGGCGACGGCGTCCTGGGTGGAGACCGTCTTGTCGGCCTCCTGGGCGGACTTCATCCGTTCGGGCTGCCACAGGCCCTTGATCACCGGGTTGACGAAGTCCTTGGCCTCACTGAGCCACTTGTCCTTGTCCCAGTCCTTCCAGCCGCCGCGCTGCCACTTGTCGACATCGAACCCGTGCTCCTTGAGCTTGTCCGCGATGTCGGCCGGAATCCTGACCTTGCCGTCGTCGCTGCCGCTGTCCGCGGACTGCGAGGCGGCGGCGTCCGGCGTGCCGGCGGCGTCGGCCTTGCCCGAGCCGTCGCAGGCGGTGGCGGTGAGCGCCAGCGCCGCGACGAGCCCGGTGGCGGTCAGGACGGTGCGCCGGCGCGCGCGCCGGGGCGTGGCGGAACCAGGTATGAAGTGCATGGTGCGATGAACCCCCCGTTGATTGGTGTGAAATGCCGTGCGCCCGGCCCGAGCGCCGAGCGCCCTTGGCGTCATGCGCTTGTCATCCGGGCGCTTCCGTGCGGAGCCGTCCGGAGCGGCACCCCACTATGCCCGGGGAGTCGAGTGCGAACGGCGGCGGGACGGTGAAGGTTCCCGTGAGACACCCCGCCGCCTTCGGCCTGCCTACTGTCCTGCGAACTTGCCCCTGACCGCGTCGTACACGTCCTTGGCCGCCGGGCCCAGCCGCGGACCCGCCAGCCAGCCGGCCGTGACCGGACCGATCGAGGTGTTGGAGACGAGAGCGGGCTTGCCGTCCGATCCGGTCGCGACCCAGCCGCCGCCGGAGGAGCCGCCGGTCATGGTGCAGCCGATGCGGTACATCGTCGGGTCGGAGGCGTTCAGCGACAGCCGGCCCGGCTTGTCCTGGCACTGGTACAGCCGCTGACCGTCGTACGGCGGCCCGGCCGGGTAGCCGGTCGCGGTCAGGCTCCGCACCCGTGGCACGGCCGGGGCGGAGAAGTCCACGGGCAGCGCCGCGCCGACGGTCTCCTCCAGCGACTTGCCGGAGCCGCCCTGCTCGGGCGTCACATGGATGACGGCGAAGTCGTAGGCGGCACCCTGCCCTCCGGTCGGACCGCCCTGTTCGATCCACTGCTCCGAGGTCTGCGCCCAGTCCCCCCACCACACGCCGAACGGTGCGACCTCGTCCTTGCCGGCGTTCTGCAGTTCGGCGGTGCTGCGGCCCGCGTCGTTGTACGACGGCACGAAGGCGATGTTGCGGTACCAGCCGCCCTTCTTACCGGCGTGCACGCAGTGGCCGGCCGTCCACACGAGGTTGGACTTGCCCGGGTGGGCCGGGTCCTGAACGACCGTCGCCGAGCAGACCATCGTGCCCTCGGGGGAGTCGAAGAACACCTTCCCCGCCGTCGCCGCGTTCGCGTGGTACGCCGGCGGGACGGCACGTGCCCTCACCTGGGCCGGGGTCGGGTCGGTGACACCCTGGTCGCCGGAGAGGTCGTTGTCGTCGACGCCCTTGTCCGGGCCCTTGGCGCGGCGCATCCGGTCGGGATCCCACAGGCCCTTGATGATCGGGTTGACGAAGTCCTTCGCCTCGCGGAGCCAGTCGTCCTGGTTCCAGTCCTTCCAGGCGCCGTTCTTCCACTTGTCGATGTCGATCCCGTGTTCCTTGAGCTTCTTCCTCAGGTCGTCCGGGATCTTGATCTTTCCGTCGGCGGTTGCGCCCGTGTCGTCGGCGGTCGCGACGGCGGTGGGCCGGTCGTCGGCCTTGCTGTCGCCCGAGTCGCAGCCGGTGGCGAAGAGCGCGAGCACCGAGGCCAGGGCCACGGAGGCCAGCACGGGTGAGGTTGTGCGGCGGGCGCCCCCTCCTCGACGAGCGTTGAAGAACGGGCGTATGGGTCGCATGCTCTGACTCCCCCTGCTGTGAACGGACTTGCTCCTTGCCATCGCGCTCTCACCTTGAAATCAGGCCCAGTTCGCCCTGGTCTCACGGTGTGCGCGAACGGCACCACACACTATGCGGTCGGCGTGGGGGACCGCCGACGGAACGGCAACGGTTTCGCTACGGGCAGTGGTTTCGCCACAGGCTGTCTGGTCTGGCAGTTCGTCCGAGTCCGGGCCCTCAGCGCAGCCGTGGGGCGTGCGCCACGGCACCGTCGTCACCGCAGAGGCGGGTCAGCGTCTCGACCGCGTCCCGCAGGCCCGCGCAGCGCGGGAAGCCCCCGCAGGTCCGCCGCTCCCAGCCCGGACCGGCGGGCAGGACGGCAGGCCGCCTGCGCGCACCCGGCGCCCCCCATTCCAGAGCCGCGACGTGCCGCGCCAGCGGCACCGACGCGGTGGAGCGGGCCTGCGACCACAGGACCACGGCGGTCGGACCAGTGCGCCGCACGCAGGCGATCAGCGCCTCCACCGGCACCGCGGCGCCCAGCATCCGGGTCGGCACCCCGCGCTCGCCCAGCGCCGCGTTCAGCGCCTCCAGGGGGAGGGAGTGCTGCTCACCAGGCGCGCAGGCCAGCACCACCGGCGGAGCGTCCACCCGGGCCGCGGCGCGCGGCAGCAGCAGCGGCGTGCTGCGCAGTGTGCTCGACACCTGCCAGGACAGCAGGTGCTCCACCTCCACGTACCGGTCGCCGGACGACTCCCACTTGCGGCCCACCGCGCGCAGGGTCGGCACCATCACCTCCTCCCACGCCACCGTCAGCCCGTACCGCCCGACCGCCTCCAGCAGCCGGCTCTCCAGCTCCGGCGAGTCCAGGCGCACCGCGGCACGGGCCAGGCCCCGGCACTCCTGCCGCACGTCGCCCAGCGGCAGCCCGCCGCCGGCGCCCCCGCGGCGGGGCGGCTCCTCCGCCCCGGACGACGGCGCGGGCCGGTCTGAGGCCACGGCTCCGGCCGGTTCGGCTTGCCCGGCCGGGCCGCGCCCGAGGCGGGTCACCCGGGCGGCTTCGGCGGGCGGCGTGCCCGCCGCCGTCAGCCGGCACATCTCCTCCACCATCGCGACGTCCTGGGGGCTCCAGCGGCGGTGCCGTCCCCGCTCCCGCACGGCGGGCCCCAGACCGTAGCGGCGGTCCCAGGAGCGCAGGGTGGTCGGGGAGACGCCCAGGCGGCGGGCCAGAGCCCCCGTGGTCAGCCCCGCGACGGGCGGTGTTTCGTCGCTCATGTCCCCGCACCTCGCTCGGCCGACTGCCCCTGCGATCTTCATTGTCCGATGCGGGACCGGTGCGAGTTGCCTCCCGCCGCACGGTGATTTGCCTGCCGCCGCACGGTGATTTGCCTCCCGGCGTCTGATGTTTTGCCTCCTGCCCCCTGGCGTTTTGCCTGCCCCTCCCTGCCGTCGCACGCCGGCCTTGTGCGGCCGCGGGCCGTGAGGGGTCTCGTGGTCTCGCCAGGTCCGGCCGAGGACGCCGACGAGCAACGCTCCACGACCGCAAGGATCTTGAGCGCACCCGTAACCGTGCGGACCGGACGGGGTTGTAGCGGTGAGGGTCCTGATGTCTGCGTCCGGGACCCCGTGCCGTGGGCGGCGAATCGCCCTGGCGGCGTGAGGCCGGCGCCTTGCATCAGTGGCAGGCCGTCGCTCTGGGACAGCGGGAGGACAAGGACCGTGACCGTGACGGAGTCTGCGCCCGGAGGCTGCGCGTCGGCGGGGGCGCGCACCTCGTTCGAGGGGATCCTGCGGCGGCAGTCGGCGCGCGAGTCGGCGGCGCGCACCTATGCGCGTGCCCTTCCGATCGTGCCCGTCCGGGCCCGCGGGCTCACCATCGAGGGCGCGGACGGCCGCCGCTACCTGGACTGCCTCTCGGGCGCGGGCGCCCTCGCCCTCGGCCACAACCACCCCGTCGTGCTCGAAGCCATCCGTGAGGTCCTCGACTCGGGCGCGCCCCTGCACGCCCTCGATCTCGCCACACCCGTCAAGGACGCCTTCGTCACCGAGCTGTTCCACACTCTGCCGCCCGGACTCACCGACCGCGCGCGTGTGCAGTTCTGCGGCCCGGCCGGCACGGACGCGGTCGAGGCCGCCTTCAAACTCGTCCGGGCCGCCACCGGCCGCACCGGAATCCTGGCCTTCTCCGGCGCCTACCACGGGATGACCGAGGGAGCGCTCGCCGCCTCGGGCCACGCCACCGACGTACGGGTCGCGCGCCTGCCCTACCCGCAGGACTACCGCTGCCCCTTCGGCGTCGGCGGCGCGCGCGGGGCCGAACTCTCCGCTCGCTGGACCGAGTCTGTCCTGGACGACCCGAAGTCGGGTGTACCGCTGCCCGCCGGGATGATCCTCGAACCCGTCCAAGGCGAGGGCGGGGTGCTTCCCGCCCCGGACGACTGGATGCGGCGCATGCGCCGCATCACCGAGGACCGGTCCGTGCCACTGATCGCCGACGAGATCCAGACGGGGGTGGGCCGCACGGGCGCCTTCTGGGCGGTGGAGCACAGCGGCGTGACGCCGGATGTGATGGTGCTGTCCAAGGCCATCGGCGGCAGCCTTCCGCTGGCGGTCGTGGTCTACCGCGACGACCTCGACGTGTGGGAACCCGGCGCCCACGCGGGAACGTTCCGCGGCAACCAGCTCGCCATGGCCGCGGGCACGGCCACCCTGGCCCACGTCCGGGAGAACCGCCTCGCCGAACGCGCGGCATCCCTCGGCTGCCACATGCTGACCCAACTCCGTGACCTGGCCGGTCACTTCCCCTGCGTCGGCGAGGTACGGGGACGCGGGCTGATGATCGGCCTCGAACTGGTGAACCCGGAGGGGGACCCTGAGAGGGACAGCGGAGCCGGCGTCGGCTCGGACCTGACCTGCCCCAGGGGCTCCGGTGCCGGGGCCGGGGGCGTCGGCGGGGGTGGCGGTGTCGGCGGGGGTGGCGGTGTCGGCGGGGGTGGCGGTGTCGATCACAACCCGGGTGCCGGGCCGACGTTGCCCCGCGTCCCGGAGCCCCGTCCCGCCGCACCCGAACTCGCCGCCGCCGTCCAACGGGAGTGCCTGCGGCGGGGCTTGATCGTCGAACTCGGCGGCCGCCACGCGAGCGTCGTACGGCTCCTCCCTCCGCTGACGATCACCGACGAGCAGGCCGCCGCGGTCCTCGGCCGCCTGGCCGACGCGGTCGAGGCGGCGGCCCGGAGCCACACCGGCCGAGACGGTCAGGAGTGCGGGACCCCTCGGAGACCGCCGCGACCCGCCGGCCGTTCGGAAGGCACGGGGTAGCGCGCCCCGCGGCCGCGTTGGTCGGCGGGCGCCCCGGGGCAAGCAGGTCCGAGCCGGCACCGGCCCCGCTCGGCCGACCCGGACCGCGATACCGGTGCCGGAGCCGGACGGTTGAGCCGATCGGCTCAACCGGCCCCGCCGCCCCCCCGCCCCGCCGAACTCTGAAGCCTGGGGCGCGGACGGACCGCCAGGGGCGACCGTCCTGTCCCCTCCCAGCCGCCCCGTCGGCACTTCCGAAACACCCAGATCCTCACCCCCTCCGAGCCAGCCCTTACCGACTGGTCCGGTGTCGCACCACCGTCGCACCCACCCCCGCCCGGCCGGCCCGCCATCTGCTGGACGCGTCGACCCGAACATCACCCCGAGGAGCCGTCTTGAACCTCACCTCCACCTCCCACGGCCGCTCCCACACCCACGACCCGGCCGAGAAGGTTCCCCGTCAGCCGAGAAGGACATCGGCCGCGCTGCGGCCCGACGGGACGGCCACCGACCTCCTCGAGCACCCCGACCCGCACACCGCCGCCCAGGCCGCGGCCGTGGAGAACCTTCTGCGCTGCTGGGTGCGCGAGACCGACACGGCGGCTCCCTGCTACGGAACCCTCCGCATCCCCCTCCGGGCCAGCGGGACGGCCCTGCTCGTCCCGGTTCACCACTGGTCCCCGACGGGCTGGCACCGCTTCGGCCTTCCTTACCTGGCCGACGCCCCGGAGGACGCCCCGCCGGCCGACGCCGTCACGGTCGCCACCCTGCTGGTGCGGGAGGCACGCACCAGGAACCGCGCACCCATGGCCTCGCAGGCGCCCACAGCCACCGCCCCGTCACCGAACCGGACATCGGCCGAGCCCTCCGACACCGCCGCCCTCGACCTCGTCGCCCGTGTCGCCGACTCCGTTCGTGGCACCACCCTCTTCCTGCGCGACCGCCGGCACCGTCCCACCGACGGAACCGACCGCTTCCTCTCCGCCGAGCAGGCCCTCCTGCTCGGACACCCGCTGCACCCGACCTCCAAGAGCCGCGAGGGGCTGTCGGAAGCCGAAGTCCGCCACTACTCGCCCGAATTGCGAGGCTCCTTCCCGTTGCATTGGATGGCGGTCGCCCGCTCCGTACTCGCCACCGACTCGGCCTGGACCGAATGCGGCCGGACCGTACCCGCCGATCTGCTCACCGCCCGGCTCGCCGGAGCGGGGCTGCCCCTGCCCGACGGATACGCCGCCCTGCCACTGCACCCGTGGCAGTTGCGCGAGGTGCGCCACCGTGCGGGCACGGCGGCTCTGATCGACGCGGGACTGTTGCGCGACCTGGGTTCCCACGGGCCGTACTGGTACCCCACCTCCTCCGTACGCACCGTGCACCGCACCGGCGCGGCCGCCATGCTCAAGCTGTCACTGGGCCTGCACATCACCAACTCCCGTCGTGAGAACCTCCGCAAGGAACTGCACCGGGGTGTAGAGGTCCACCGACTGCTGCGCAGCGGGCTCTCCCAGCAGTGGCGCGCGGCGCACCCCGGCTTCGACATCGTCCGCGACCCGGCCTGGCTGGGCGTGGACGATCAGGACGGGGCACCCGTGCCGGGCCTGGACGTGATGATCCGGCACAACCCGTTCAACCCGTCGGACGACGTCTCCTGCGTCGCCGGACTCGTGGCCCCCCGGCCCTGCCCCCGGGCCGGCGCCCCCCTCACCCTCCGGTCCCGCCTGGCCGAGGTCGTCACCAGCCTCGCCGTCCGCACCGGCCGCCCGTCGAGAGCCGTGGCCACCGAGTGGTTCCTGCGCTACCTCGAGCAGGTGGTCCGCCCCGTGCTGTGGCTGGACGGCGAGGCCGGAGTCGCCCTGGAGGCCCACCAGCAGAACACGCTGCTCCTGCTGGACGACGAAGGCTGGCCCGCGGGCGGTCGCTACCGCGACAACCAGGGCTACTACTTCCGCGTCTCCCGGCACGCGGAACTCGACGCCCGGCTGCCCGGTATCGGCGAGCACAGCGACACCTTCGTCTCCGACGACGTCACCGACGAACGCTTCGCCTACTACCTCGCCGTCAACAACGTGTTCGGTCTCATCGGCGCCTTCGGCTCCCAACGGCTCGCCGACGAGCGGCTGTTGCTGGCCGCCTTCCGCCGCTTCCTCGCCGACGCGGCCTGCGGCCCCGCCCGTACGCGCTCCACCCTGCCCTCCCGCCTGCTCGACTCCCCCGTCCTGCGCTGCAAGGCCAACCTGCTGACCCGGCTGTACGGCCTCGACGAACTCGTCGGCCCGGTCGACACCCAGTCCGTCTACGTCACCATCGCCAACCCCCTGTACCTCTGACCCGCACCCCGACTCCGGTCTTCCGTAATCCCCCGTCTTCCGCAAACCCGTCTTCCGAGAGGAGCGCGCCATGCCTCCCACCGATGCCGGCGCCGACACCGGTCAAGCGCCGGCAACCGTTCCGCACCGCCGTCCGACCGAGGCGGGCGCCGATGGTGAGGACACGCTCGACCTGCGTCTGCCGGACGACTTCGTCGCGCTCTTCCGGGAGGCGACCGGGACGGACGCCCCGACCACGGCCGACCTGCTCGACGGCGTGGGTGACTGGGGCCCCACCCTCACACCCGCCGGTGCCTTCCAGCTGGTCCCCGTCCGAATGGAGCGGGATCTGCCGCTGATCAGCCGCTGGATGAACGACCCCGCCGTCGCGGAGTTCTGGCAGCTGGCCGGGCCGCGGCGCGTGACCGAGGCCCATCTGCTCGCGCAACTCGACGGCGACGGTCGCAGCGTCCCCTGTATCGGCCTGCTCGAAGGCACTCCGATGAGCTATTGGGAGATCTATCGGGCCGACCTCGATCCGCTGGCCCGGCACTACCCGGCCCGGCCGCACGACACCGGTATCCATCTCCTCATCGGCGGCGTCGCCGACCGTGGGCGGGGGCTTGGCGGCACCCTGCTCAGAGCCGTGGCCGACCTGGTACTCGACCAACGCATCGCCTGTGCCCGCGTCCTTGCGGAACCCGACTTTCGCAACGCACCCTCCCTGGCCGCTTTTCTGAGCGCCGGTTTCCGGTTCGCCGCCGAGATCGAACTGCCCGCCAAGCGGGCCGCCCTCATGATCCGCGACCGGTCCCTGCGTGATCTGCTGTGACAGTGCGCCACAGTGTCATCACTTCTGGTACACCCCTCGGGCCGATCCGGTTCCCACCCCGCCGGATCCGCACGAGAGATACCCAGCCACCGGTCCACGCCTTGATCGCCCGATTGTCAGTCCCGAGCCGTAGGGTGGTCGCGCTATGACGAAGCCCTCCCTCCCCGAACTCCTGCATGCCGCCGTCACCGCCGTCGGCGGTAAGGAGCGCCCCGGCCAGGTGACCATGGCCCAAGCCGTCGCGGACGCGATCGACGACGGCTCGCATCTGCTGGTCCAGGCCGGCACCGGCACCGGAAAGTCCCTCGGCTATCTCGTGCCCGCTCTCGCCCACGGGGAGAGAGTGGTCGTGGCCACCGCCACCCTCGCCCTCCAGCGCCAGCTGGTCGAGCGGGACCTGCCGCGCACGGTCGACGCCCTGCACCCGCTGCTGCGCCGCCGCCCGGAGTTCGCCATGCTCAAGGGCCGATCGAACTATCTGTGCCTGCACCGCCTGCACGAGGGCATGCCGCAGGACGAGGAAGAGGGACTGTTCGACCAGTTCGAGGCGGCCGCGCCCACCAGCAAGCTGGGCCAGGATCTGCTGCGACTGCGCGACTGGGCCGACGAGACCGAGTCCGGCGACCGCGACGATCTGGCGCCCGGAGTGTCCGATCGGGCCTGGGCACAGGTGTCGGTCTCGTCGCGGGAGTGCCTGGGCGCCTCCAAGTGCGCCTACGGCGCCGAATGCTTCGCCGAGATGGCCCGTGAGCACGCCAAACTCGCCGAGGTCGTCGTCACCAACCACGCACTGCTCGCGATCGACGCCATCGAGGGCGCGCCGGTCCTCCCGCAGCACGAGGTGCTCATCGTCGACGAGGCACACGAACTCGTCTCCCGGGTCACGGGCGTCGCCACCGGTGAGCTCACTCCCGGCCAGGTCAACCGGGCGGTGCGCCGTGCCGCCAAGCTGGTGAACGAGAAGGCCGCCGATCAGTTGCAGACCGCGGCCGAGGGCTTCGAGCGCCTGATGGAGCTGGCCCTGCCCGGCCGCCTGGAGGAGATCCCCGAGGACCTCGGCTATGTGCTGCTGGCACTGCGGGACGCCGCGCGCAACGTCATCTCCGCGCTCGGCGCGACCCGGGACAGGTCGGTCCAGGACGAGGACGCTGTCCGCAAACAGGCACTGGCCTCGGTGGAGAACGTGCACGACGTGGCGGAGCGCATCACCAACGGTTCCGAGTGGGACGTCGTCTGGTACGAGCGCCACGACCGCTTCGGCGCCTCCCTGCGCGTCGCCCCCATGTCCGTCTCGGGCCTGCTGCGGGAGAAGCTCTTCGCGGACCGCTCCGTCGTCCTGACCTCCGCGACCCTCAAACTCGGCGGCGACTTCAACGGCGTCGGCGCCTCCCTCGGCCTCGCGCCGGAGGGCACCGAGGGCGACGACGTTCCGCAGTGGAAGGGCGTCGACGTCGGCTCGCCGTTCGACTACCCCAAGCAGGGCATCCTGTACATCGCCAAGCACCTGTCGCGTCCCGCGCGGGACGGCGACCGGGGGGACATGCTGGACGAGCTGACGGAGCTGATCCAGGCGGCGGGCGGACGCACGCTCGGCCTGTTCTCCTCCATGCGCGCGGCCCAGCTGGCCGCGGAGGAGCTGCGCAGCCGTATCCCCGAGTTCCCGATCCTGCTCCAGGGCGAAGAGACGCTGGGCGAACTGATCAAGAACTTCGCGGCGGACCCGAAGACGTGTCTCTTCGGCACGTTGTCGCTCTGGCAGGGCGTGGACGTTCCCGGGCCCAGCTGCCAGCTGGTCGTGATGGACAAGATCCCGTTCCCGCGCCCCGACGACCCGGTGATGAGCGCCCGCCAGAAGGCCGTGGAGGACGCCGGCGGCAACGGCTTCATGGCGGTGGCCGCCACTCACGCGGCGCTCCTCATGGCCCAGGGCGCGGGACGTCTCGTACGGGCCTCGGGGGACCGGGGTGTGGTCGCCGTACTGGATCCCCGTCTGGCGACGGCCCGGTACGGCAGCTATCTGAAGGCATCGCTGCCCGACTTCTGGAACACCACGGACCGCAACCAGGTGCGCAAGTCACTGGCGGCCATCAACGCGATGGCCCAGCAGGAGGCGAAGTGATCGCGGGGGTAGCCTGACCGGCGCCGGTCACCCGCGGATCGAGGCCATGGGCCGCGTCGGCGGCATGGACGTGCTGCACCGGGCGGAGCGGCGC
>NZ_JBSGBZ010000043.1:0-69977 GCF_053601495.1 Streptomyces sp. NPDC004721 | reverse complement strand
GTTTTATTTACTTTTTTGATCCCCCCCCCCGCCCCCCCGCCGACGGAACGTTCCGTCGGCGGGCGCCGTCCATCCACGGATACTCTTGACATGTGACCGACGCCCAAGAGACCGCAGCAGACAGCTCACTGCGAACCACCGGAGGCGCCCCTCCGGACGACGGCGGATCTTCTGGCACCGGGGCGCCGATCCCCCTGCTCGAACCCCGTGAGGGCATCCCGCCCGTGATCGCCGACGCGGACGCGCTCGCCGAGGTGACCGCCGCGTTCGCGGCCGGCTCCGGCCCCGTCGCCGTCGACGCCGAACGGGCCTCCGGCTACCGCTACGGCCAGCGCGCCTACCTGGTGCAGCTGCGCCGCGAGGGCGCCGGCACCGCGCTGATCGACCCCGTCGCCTGCCCCGACCTGTCCGGCCTCGGCGGGGCGCTGTCCGGCGTCGAGTGGGTGCTGCACGCGGCCACCCAGGACCTGCCGTGCCTGCGCGAGATAGGCATGCTGCCGACCAGCCTGTTCGACACCGAACTGGCCGGCCGGCTCGCCGGGTTCCCGCGGGTCGGGCTCGGCGCGATGGTCGAGGGCGTACTGGGCTTCGTCCTGGAGAAGGGCCACTCCGCCGTCGACTGGTCGAACCGGCCGCTGCCCGAGCCGTGGCTGCGGTACGCGGCGCTCGACGTGGAACTGCTCGTCGACCTGCGCGACGCCCTGGAGAAGGAGCTGGACCGGCAGGGCAAGCTGGAGTGGGCCCTTCAGGAGTTCGACGCCATCGCCTCGGCGCCGCCCGCCGAGCCGCGCAAGGATCCCTGGCGGCGCACCTCCGGGATGCACAAGGTGCGGCGCAGGCGGCAGCTCGCCGTCGTGCGGGAGCTGTGGCAGACCCGGGACCGGATCGCCCAGCGGCGGGACGTGTCGCCGGGCAAGGTGCTCTCGGACGCGGCCATCGTGGAGGCCGCGCTCGCCCTGCCGGCCAATGTGCACGCGCTCGCCGCGCTGAACGGCTTCGGGCACCGCACCGGCCGGCGGCAGCTGGAGCAGTGGCAGATCGCGGTGGAGCGGGCCAAGGACCTTCCCGAGTCGGCGCTGCCGCAGCAGGGGCAGCAGGTGACCGGGCCTCCGCCACCGCGGGCGTGGGCCGACAAGGACCCGGTGGCGGCGGCACGGCTGGCCGCCGCCAAGACCGAGGTGTCGGCGCTGGCCGAGCGGCTGAACATGCCGCAGGAGAACCTCGTCTCACCGGACACCGTGCGGCGCCTGTGCTGGGAGCCGCCGAAGGGCGCCGACGCCGAGTCGGTCGGCGCCGCCCTCGCCGGGTACGGAGCGCGGCCGTGGCAGGTGGAGCAGGTCACGCCGGTGCTGGTGAAGGCACTGGCGGCCAACGACGCCTAGCGCTGCGACCGGAAAGGTTCACCGGCTCGCGACGCCCGGCACGGCACTCCCCCAGCCTTCGGCCGGGGGCACCCCCACGCCGCGTTGTCGCATCACCCGAGTACATCCAGTACGCAGGCGACGCTCCGCCTTGCGATGCTCCCCCACAGCCTGAACGGCGCGGGAGGTACCCCCAGCACCGGACGCCGCGAGCCTCCCAACAAACCATTCCGGTCACAGCACTAGGACTGGTCGGCGCTGGCGGCCAAGGGCGCCCAGGACCTTGAGGACCTGCCCGGCCGGGCGCGCCTCCCCCGTCGCCCGGGGGCGCCCGTGCCCTACCTGGTCGCCCCCTTCATGAAGCCGTTGTAGACGAAGCGCTGGAGGAACAGGAAGACGATCAAGGTCGGCAGGATGACGAGGACCGCTCCCGCCGAGATCGTCTCCCAGCGGGCGCCGAAGGGGCCGCGGAAGCGGAACAGGGACGTCGAGATCACGCCAAGGTCTTCGGAGGGCATGTAGAGGAAGGGGATGTAGAAGCCGTTGTAGACGGTGATCCCCTTCACGATCACGACCGTCGCGATCGCCGGCGTCAGGAGCGGGAAGATGATCTTCCGGTAGATCGTGAAGGAGTTGGCGCCGTCCAGGCGGGCCGCCTCGTCCAGCGACAGGGGGATGGACCGTCGTAGCCGGACTGGTCGGTGAACCAGTCGATCCAGGCGCGGGCCGCGGCCTTGTGTCGGGAGCGGATGTTGACGGCCTGGTGGTAGTCGGGACCCACGACCCCGCCGGCCGGACGGCCGGGTTGGCTGGTTCGGCACTCTGACAGCGCTTTCTCAACCGGTAAAGTCCGAATCTCGCCAACGCTGCTACACCACAGACCAGTTGGGCTGGACCGGTTTAGGGAGAGCGCATGCTTCGGGCCACACCGCTCACCGAGGGATGGATCCTGCGACACCCCGACGACGCGGGTGCGGCGCTCCCGGCGGCCGTGCCGGGCTGCGTGCACACGGATCTGCTGGCCGCGGGGCTGATCCCGGATCCCTTCCTCGGCCGGAACGAGGCGGACGTGGCCTGGGTGGGCCGCCGGGAGTGGACCTACGAGAGGCGGCTGGACACAGGCTCGGAGCACGAGCGGACCGACCTGGTCTTCGACGGGCTCGACACCGCCGCCGAGATCACGCTGGACGGCGGGCGGCTGGGCCGGGTGCGCAACATGCACCGCTCGTACCGCTTCGACGTGACGGACCGTCGGGGGAACCTGACGGTGCGCTTCGACTCCGCGTACACCGAGGCGGAGGCCGTGCGCGCACGTGTCGGAGAGCGGCCCTCCGCCTATGCCGAACCTTTCGCCCACATCCGCAAGATGGCCTGCTCCTTCGGCTGGGACTGGGGGCCGACCCTGGTCACGGCGGGCATCTGGCGCCCGGTGCGGCTGGAGTCGTGGTCCACGGCCCGGATCGACCGGGTGCGCCCCGTGGTGACCGTCGAGGACGGCACGGGCGTGGTCGAGGTGCACATCGGGGTGGAGCGCACCCGGGCCGAGGTCCAACTCGCCGTCGAGGCCCGGGTGGGAGGGGTGCGGGCGCGGGCGGCTGTCGACGGCACGGCCGGGGTCGTACGGCTCCGGGTGCCGGACGCCGACCTGTGGTGGCCCCGGGGCTACGGCGGACAGCCGCTGTACGAGCTGGAGTTGACGCTGCTGCAGGGCACGGAGGTGCTGGACGCGCGGCGTCAGCGGATCGGCTTCAGGACCGTGGAGCTGGACACCTCCGCCGACGAGCACGGCAGCGGGTTCACCCTCGTGGTCAACGGGGAGCGGCTGTTCGCGCGGGGCGTCAACTGGATCCCGGACGACGTGTTCCCCTCCCGGATCACCCGTGAGCGCTACCGGCAGCGGCTCGATCAGGCGGCCGCGGCGGGGGTGGACCTCGTCCGGGTCTGGGGCGGCGGGATCTACGAGAGCGAGGACTTCTACGACGCCTGCGACGAACTCGGCCTGCTGGTCTGGCAGGACTTCCCGTTCGCCTGCGCCGCCTATCCCGAGGAGCAGCCGCTGCGCGGCGAGGTGGAGGCCGAGGCCCGCGAGAACGTCGTACGTCTGATGCCGCATCCCTCGCTCGTGCTGTGGAACGGCAACAACGAGAACCTGTGGGGCTTCAGGGACTGGGGCTGGGAGCCGCGGCTGGCCGGCGACTCGTGGGGCGAGGGGTACTACCTGGGCCTGCTGCCCCGGGTGGTGGCCGAACTGGACCCGACCCGCCCGTACACGGCGGGCAGCCCCTGGTCCGGGTCCTGGGCGCACCACCCCAACGACCCGGCGCACGGCACGCACCACTCGTGGGAGGTGTGGAACCGGCGCGACTGGGCGGACTACCGGCTGAACGTGCCGCGTTTCGTGGCCGAGTTCGGCTGGCAGGCGCCGCCCGCGTACGCGACCCTGCGCCGCGCCCTGCCGGGCGAGGAACTCGCCCCGGACTCCCCCGGCATGCTGCACCACCAGAAGGCCGACGACGGCAACGGCAAGCTGGAGCGCGGACTGGCCCCGCACTTCGCCCCGCCCGAGGGGGACTTCGACCGCTGGCACTACCTCACCCAACTCAACCAGGCGCGGGCGGTGGCCGCCGGCATCGAGCACTGGCGCTCGCACTGGCCGGTGTGCGCGGGCACCGTCGTGTGGCAGCTCAACGACTGCTGGCCGGTGACGTCCTGGGCGGCGATCGACGGCGACGGGCGGGAGAAGCCGCTGTACCACGAGCTGAAACGGCTCTACGCGGACCGGCTGCTGACCCTCCGGGCGCGGGACGGCCGCCTGGTGCTGGCCGCGGTCAACCAGTCGGCCGCGCCGTGGGCGGGCGAGCTCACCCTGCGCCGGATGAACGTCGCGGGCGAGGTCGTCGCCTCCAGGCGCACGGCCCTGCGCGCCGCGGCGCGCACGGTCGCGGACGTCGCCGTCCCGCCCGAACTGGTGCCGAGCGGCCCGAAGGAGTTCCTGGTCGCGGACTCGGCCGGTTTTCGCGCCCTGCATTTCCCCGTGCCGGACCGCGACGTCCTCTGTCCGCCGCCGGAGTTCGACGTGTCCGTCGCGCCGGACGCGGTCACCGTGACCGCCCGCACCCTGGTGCGGGACCTGCTGCTCCAGGCCGACCGGCTGGACCCGGCCGCACGGGCCGACACGGGGCTGGTCACCCTGCTCCCCGGTGAACGCGTGACCATCGGGGTCGACGGCTGGAGGACCCCCGGCGGCCCGGAGGCGGCCGACGCCGTCCGGTCGGCCCTGTACTGCGTGGAGCCCGCCCGGTGACGGCACCCCGCGTCACCATCAAGGACGTGGCCGCGCGTGCCGGGGTGTCCAAGGGGGCGGTGTCGCTGGCCTTCAACCGCAAGCCGGGGCTTTCGGAGGCGACCCGCGACCGCATCTTCCGGGCCGCGCGCGAGCTGGGCTGGGCGCCGAACCCGGCCGCCCGGTCGCTGGCCGGCTCGCGCGTGGACGTGGTCGGGCTCGCGATCTGCCGGCCGGCCCGGCTGCTCGGGCTCGAACCCTTCTACATGGAGTTCATATCGGGGGTGGAGAGCGTCCTCGCCGAGCACTCCTGCTCGCTGCTGCTGCGGCTCGTACGCGAACCGCGGGAGGAGGCGGGCCTGCTGGAGACGTGGTGGAAGGCGCGGCAGATCGCGGGCTCGATCCTGGTCGACTTCCGCACCGACGATCCCCGCCCGGCCGCGGCGCGGCGGATCGGGCTGCCCGCCGTCGCCGTGGGACACCCGTCGCTGACCGGCGGGCTCACCTCGGTGTGGACCGACGACGCCACCGCGGTCACCGAGGCCGTGCGCTATCTGGCGGCGCTCGGGCACCGGCGGATCGCCCGGGTCGGCGGCGCGGCGGCCCTCGGGCACACGGAGATCCGCGCGGCGGCGTTCGGCGCGGCGGCGCGGAGCCTTCAGCTGGCCGGGGCGTGGCAGGTGGCGACCGACTTCCCCGGCGAGACGGGGGCGCGGGCGACGCGCTCGCTGCTGTCCGCGGCCCCGCCGGAGCGGCCCACGGCGATCGTCTACGACAACGACATCATGGCGGTGGCCGGACTGTCGGTGGCGGCGGAGATGGGCCTGCGCGTCCCGGCCGACGTGTCCCTGCTGGCCTGGGACGACTCCCAGCTGTGCCGGCTGACCCACCCGACGCTGTCCGCGATGAGCCACGACGTGCACGGGTTCGGCGCGGATGTGGCCCGCACGCTGTTCGGCGCCCTGCTGGAGGAGGGTCCGGGCTCGCATCCCGTGCCGACTCCGGTGCTGACCCCGCGGGGTTCGACGGCGCCGCCGACAGTGTGACCTTCGCCGCTGTGGGCGCGGGGACTGGGCAGTCACATTACCCATGAGTAGCATGGAGGCTGAGCGCGCGCTCAGCGCTGCAGTGCCGTCCCGCACCCTGGAGGAGAGCCATCGTGCCTCGTACCGTCAAGGACGTCGTCTTCGTCGACGGCGTCCGCACCCCGTTCGGCAAGGCGGGCCCGAAGGGCATCTACCACGAGACTCGCGCCGACGACCTCGTCGTGAAGGCGATCCGGGAGCTGCTGCGCCGCAACCCCGGTCTCGACCCGCAGCAGGTCGACGAGGTCGCCATCGCCGCGACCACGCAGATCGGCGACCAGGGCCTGACCATCGGCCGTACCGCCGGCATCCTCGCCGGCCTGCCCACCTCGGTCCCCGGCTACTCCGTCGACCGGATGTGCGCGGGCGCGCTGACCGCCGTGACCACGGTGGCCGGCGCCGTCGCGTTCGGCGCGTACGACATCGCCATCGCGGGCGGTGTCGAGCACATGGGCCGCCACCCGATGGGCGAGGGCGTGGACCCCAACCCGCGGTTCGTCAGCGAGAAGCTGGTCGACGAGTCCGCCCTGTTCATGGGCATGACCGCGGAGAACCTGCACGACCGCTACCCGCACATCACCAAGCTGCGCGCCGACGAGTACGCGGTGCGCTCGCAGGAGAAGGCCGCCAAGGCGTACGCCAACGGCAGCATCCAGGCCGACCTGGTCCCGATCTCCGTACGCCGTACGACCCCCGAGGCCGGCGAGACCGGCTGGGGCCTGGTCACGGCGGACGAGCCGATGCGTCCGGGCACCACCCTGGAGAACCTGGCGAGCCTCAAGACGCCGTTCCGCGTGCACGGCCGGGTCACCGCGGGCAACGCGGCCGGTCTGAACGACGGCGCCACCGCCTCCCTCATCGCGAGCGAGGACTTCGCCCGCGAGCACGGACTGCCGGTCAAGATGCGCCTGGTCTCCTACGCCTTCGCGGGCGTGGAGCCGGAGGTCATGGGCTACGGCCCGATCCCGGCCACCGAGAAGGCCCTGGCCAAGGCGGGCCTGTCGATCTCCGACATCGGCCTGTTCGAGATCAACGAGGCCTTCGCCGTGCAGGTCCTGGCCTTCCTCGACCACTACGGCATCGCGGACGACGACGAGCGCGTCAACCAGTACGGCGGCGCGATCGCCTTCGGCCACCCCCTCGCCTCCTCCGGCGTCCGCCTGATGACGCAGCTGGCCCGCCAGTTCGAGGAGCAGCCGCAGGTCCGTTACGGCCTGACCACCATGTGCGTCGGCTTCGGCATGGGCGCGACGGTCATCTGGGAGAACCCGCACTTCGACGGAGGCGACAAGTGAGCACCACCGCTGAGCTGTTGAAGGGCGCGGCCGAGCTGTTCCCGGGCGAGGTCGTCACACAGGCGCACGTACGCCACTTCGACCTGCCCCGGGGCGCGGGCCGCTTCGCCCTCGTCACCCTGGACAACGGCCTGGACCACACCAAGCCGACCACCTTCGGCCCGGCCTCGCTGGCCAACCTCGACTCCGCCATCGACCAGGTGGAGAAGGAGGCCGCGGACGGCGACATCGTCGGCGTCGGCATCACCGGCAAGCCGTTCATCTTCGCGGTCGGCGCCGACCTCAAGGGCGTGGAGCTGCTCAAGGAGCACGAGCACGCGCTGGCCATCGGCAGGGGCGGCCACGAGGTCTTCAAGCGGCTGTCGAAGCTGGCCGTGCCCACCTTCGCGTACTACAACGGCGCGGCGATGGGCGGCGGCGTCGAGGTCGGCCTGCACTGCACCTACCGCACGGTCTCCGCGGCCCTCCCGGCGTTCTCGCTCCCCGAGGTGTTCCTGGGCCTGGTCCCGGGCTGGGGCGGCTGCACGCTGCTGCCGAACCTGATCGGCGCCGACAGGGCCGTCACGGTCGTCATCGAGAACAGCCTCAACCAGAACAAGCAGCTCAAGGGCAAGCAGGTCCACGAACTCGGCATCGCCGACGCCCTGTTCGAGGGTGCCGACTTCCTGGAGCAGTCGCTGGTCTGGACGACGGCGGTCCTCAAGGGCGAGATCGACGTCGAGCGCCCGGTGATCGACCGGGGCGAGGCCTGGGACCAGGCCGTCGCGCGCGGCCGGTTCATCGCCGACTCCAAGGTGCACGGCGCGGCCCCCGCCGCCTACCGCGCCCTGGACATCATCGCCGCCGCGAAGAACGGCGACCTCCAGCAGGGCTTCGACGCCGAGGACCAGGCCCTCGCCGACCTGATCATGGGTGGCGAACTGCGGGCCGGCATCTACGCGTTCAACCTGGTACAGAAGCGCGGCAAGCGCCCGGCCGGCGCCCCGGACAAGAACCTGGCGCGCCCGGTGACCAAGGTGGGCGTGGTCGGCGCGGGCCTGATGGCCTCCCAGCTCGCCCTGCTCTTCCTGCGCCGCCTGGAGGTGCCGGTCGTCCTGACGGACATCGACCAGGAGCGCATCGACAAGGGCGTGGGCTACGTCCACGCCGAGATCGACAAGCTGCTCGGCAAGGGCCGTGTCAACCAGGACAAGGCCAACCGCCTCAAGGCGCTGGTGACCGGTGTCCTGGACAAGGCGGAGGGCTTCGCGGACGCGGACTTCGTCATCGAGGCCGTGTTCGAGGAGATGAGCGTCAAGCAGAAGGTGTTCGCCGAGGTCGAGGCGGTCGCCCCGGCGCACGCGATCCTCGCCACGAACACCTCCTCCCTCTCCGTGACGGAGATGGCGTCGAAGCTGAAGCACCCCGAGCGGGTCGTCGGTTTCCACTTCTTCAACCCGGTCGCGATCCTCCCCCTGCTGGAGATCGTCCGCGGCGAGCAGACGGACGACGCCTCGCTGGCGACCGCCTTCGCGGTGGCCAGGAAGCTGAAGAAGACCGCGGTCCTGGTCAAGGACGCCCCGGCGTTCGTCGTGAACCGCATCCTGACCCGCTTCATGGGCGAGATCCAGAACGTCATCGACGAGGGCACCCCGGTCGAGGTGGCGGAGCGGGCGGTGGAGCCGCTCGGCCTGCCCATGTCCCCGCTGGTCCTGCTCGAACTGGTCGGCCCGGCGATCGGCCTGCACGTCTCGGAGACCCTCAACCAGGCGTTCCCGGACCGCTTCACGGTCTCCCCGAACCTCAAGGCGGTCGTCGAGGCCGGCAAGCGCGGCTTCTACGTCTACGACAGCGGCAAGCCCGAGCTGGACCCGGAGGTCGCCGCGCTGCTCAAGCAGGGCGACACCGTCCTGACGGAGGAGCAGGTGCGGGCGCGAGTGCTCGACGCGGTCGCGCAGGAGATCGGCCTGATGCTGGCCGAGGGCGTCGTCGCCGAGGCCCAGGACATCGACCTCTGCCTGATCACCGGCGCCGGCTGGCCCTTCCACCTGGGCGGCATCACGCCGTACCTGGACCGCGAGGGCGTGTCGGAACGTGTGAACGGCAAGAGGTTCCTCGAGCCGGGAGTGGCGAGCGTTCCGGCGTAACCTCCCGGCCCGCTGCGGCCCCGCGCTCCCATCCGCCCCTGTCGCTCACCGCAGCGGCAGGGGCGGACGCGTACCGCGGGTCGCGCGGCGGAGGGAACCACCAGAGGGGACCGCCAGGTCACCAGGTGGGCATCGCCGGGTAATGGGCACACGTCCCGGAGCAGGGTTCACGGGAGGACAACGACGTGTGCAGCCAGTTGTCCTCGGGAACGCCGTGCACGCGCAGCGTCAGCGGGACGGGCGCCGAGTGGATGGCGCTGAACACCGCCACGAACTCGACCGTGTAGGAGCCGGGCCGCCAGTCGTGGGCGTGGGTGACCCGCCAGGTGCCGTCCTCCTGGACGGGCGCCTCGGCGATGAGCCGGCCCTGTTCCAGGACCATGACCTTCTCCGCCCCGCGCGGCGCCTTGCCGGAGAAACGGGGGCGCGGGCCGGTCCAGGCGTTCGGCCGCGGGCCTACGACCTCCGGCGGGTCGAGGCGGTCGAGGACGTGGAAGTCCACCGTGGAAGCCCGCGAGACGTTGTTGTCGCCGACGCCGAGCACCTGGACGGTGTGCGGGCCCGCGGGCCAGTTGACGACTCGGCGCCACTGCCAGGTTCCGGAGGCGGAGACGGCGGTGCCGCCGAGGTAGCGGCCCTGCTCGTAGAAGAGGACGTAGTCCGTGCCGGCAGGTGCCTTTCCGGTCAGCTTACGTGCGGCGCCGACCAGTTGACCGGGTGCCGGCGAAGAGACCACGGGTGCGTCGGCCAGGCTGGGTGCCATGGTGAGGGCCATCTCGGGGTGGCTCACGGTGAACTCGGTGAGCACCAAAGGCATCGTGCCGGGAGTGAGGCGCTGGGGGTCGACGATGTCACGCGGAAGGTCCGGCGAGTCGGCGATGACCATGGCCATCCGGCGGGCGACCTCACGCGCTCCCGGATCGTTGTAGTGGCTCGCGTCGATGATCCCGTCGGGGTGGTTCGGGTGCTCGCCCGGATCCAGCCACCGGTACAGCCTGCGCGCTCGCGTGGGCCCCAGTTCGGCGAGCATGGCCGTCGTGAAGGCGGTCATGTCGACCAGAGGCACGCCCGTCTCCGCCGCGGCTTCCCGGGTGAGTGCGGGATATCCGTCATGGGTGTCCAGGACGTTCCCGGCCTCGGAGAAGGTGCAGCGGGCCGCCGGGGTGAGCAGCACGGGGACGGCGCCCTCGCCCCGGACGGCGTCGACGTACAGGCGCAGATACTCCTTGTACTCGCGTGGCCCGTGGTGGCGGTTGAGCTGATTGATGCGCTGCTCGACGTTGCCGAAGGCCATGAGGACCAGGTCTCCGGGCCTGAGGATGCTGAGGAGCGTGGCGAATCGCTCGGTGAAGTAGCCACGCAGCGTCATGGCGTCACGGGCGTAGTTGCGTACCTCGTAGTGCTCGCTCAGGAATTCGCCGAGGTACTGCCCCCAGCCGGCGAGCGGTGCCTCCTCGGCGGTCCGCGAGGCGGCCACCGAGTTTCCGATGATGCAGATCTTCCTCAAGTCTTCCTCACATACTCCCCCGGCCGGTGCCGGCGACTGCTGCGGACGGGCGCTGTTCCGTCGGGCCGCGGTGTGGCCGACGGGATCAGACGACGGTCAACGGCCCGAAGCCGGCGGTGACGTCCGGTGCGTTCTGCCGCATCACCCGCAACCGGGAGTCCGTGCCCAGCACCGCCACCACGACCCGTCCCGCGTGGTCGAGCGCGAGGGCGGGCGGACGGGCCATCAGCACGTCGTGGTCGACCCACTCCGGCCTCTGTTCACGGCCCTGTGCGGCGAGGACCGCGACGCTCAGCCGGTTGCGCGCGTTCCGGCGGGCGAGGACGACGACGTCCTGCTGGTCGGTCAACTGTCGCAGGGCCGCGATCCTGCCGGTGCCCCCGTGCCCGCCCAGCCGTTCGACATGCTCGTTCCACCGGCCGTCCGGTCGCTGCCGTACCCACATCACTTCGCCGGACTCCTCCTCGCGGTAGAAGACCGCCATGCGGTTGCGCCCGATCTGCAACGGCGTGAGGCCGCCGACGGGCCGCCAGGCGTCCGTGTCGGCCGACGTCACACCGTCCTGGAGCTTGTACGGGCCGTAGACGTCCTCCTGGAACCAGTGCACGCCGCCGGTGCGGTTCGCGGCCAGCATCTGGATCCGGCCGGTGGACTTCAGTACCGCGGTCAGGCAGTCCTGCATCCCACGGCCGCCCAGGTCCTCCCAGGCGCCCCAGCCCTGGCCGGTCTCGCGGCGGGCGCTGACGCCGGATCCGAAGTTGCGCAGGAAGACGTGCAGCCTTCCCGAGGGGTCGACCACGGCCTCCGGGACGCCGGCCTCCCGGCAGCGCCTCCAGTCCTTCGACCTCTCGTTGGGGTTGCCGAGGCTCTCCCAGGGCGTCGTGGACCCGGTGTGCGCCTGCCGCCACATGCGTACGGCCTCCACGTCCACCTGCCCGTCCGGCCCCGGGGTACGGCGCAGACCGACCAGGTGCACTCCGCCGTCGCGGTCCGCGGCCACGGACAGGGCCGGGGTGAGGCCGGCACCGGGCAGGAAGGCCGGCCGCTCCCAGCCGCCGCCGGGCGCGCTCTCGGTCCAGACCGCCACCCGGCCGCCGAGCACGGCGTAAGCGGCGAGCCGGCCGTCGGCCTGGAGGTGGAGCCAGTCGGTGCCGCCCTCGTACCGGGTCCGCGTGCTCCATCCGTAGCGGCGGATGTCGGAGCCGTCCGACAACTGCCGGTCACCGCAGTAGCGGTGGCGGCAGTCGTGTCCGTCGGCGGACGTGTACACCTCGATCACACGCTTCTTCTCGTCCCAGGCGCGCTCCGTGAGGTTGCTGGGCCAGATTTTGTTGCCGTAGCCGACGCAGTGGTCCACGAGTGGGGGTGTACCGCCCTCCGCGATGTACTGCTCCAGTGCGGCCAGCGCGAACTGCGCCGTCGCGGTGTGGTCCTGGTGGTCGCTGGACGTCGGCCCCCGGCTGTCGTCCCAGGCGGTGTGCCACGGGTCGGGGTCCATGGTCCAGAACTGGGCCGGCCGCGTGTGGTGAAGCAGCTCGACCACGGAGCGCAGCAGCCCGTCCCTGGTGATCTCCTGAGGGCGGCGCAGCGGGGACTCGGCGGCGATCAGGGTGAGCTGGGCGGTCGCCTGCTCGGTCCAGAGGGTGGCCAGCCGGGCGCTCGGCACGTCGGCTGCGAATCCGTGCTGGGCGTCGACCATGCGCAGTCCGAAGAAGAACAGCTGGACGTGCGGTGCCGCCAGCAGCGTCGAATGCTCCGCCATCACCCCGGTCGAGAACGAGACGACGTCACGTGCCCACTCGCTCTCGCGCTTGCCCGTCACCATGGCCGCGTACGCCGCGCGCAGCCCGTGCTGACGCGCCTCCGCGTACCCCTCGTAGTCCGGCGGGCTGTCCAGGCGGTCGGGGTCGCGGGTGTCGATGTTGCGCCCGTCCGCCTCAGCGGCCGTCAGGTAGACGCTGGTGACCCGGTGCCCTGCCTCCAGCGCCCGTTGCAGGTCGGGGTTGACGAAGTAGAGGTCGTCGTCCGGATGCGCCAGGACCTGGATCAGCGAGGCCTGTGACGTGCTTCCCTCGGCGGACTGCATGGCTGTCTCCTCGGTTGCGGACGGGCGGACGGTGGGCGGTGCGGAGGGTTCCGGTCTGCCGGACGTCACAGCGGCCAGTCCGGCAGACGGCCCCCGTGGGCGAGCTGGTTGCGCCGTGAACCGGTCTCGAACTGGCTCGGCACCGGGAAGTAGCTGGGGAGGAAAGCGGCGAGGATGGCGTCCTGCTCGTCCTCGGGAACGTCGCCGTCGTGGTAGTCGTTCAGGCAGAACACGTCGTGCGGGCGCACGCTGAGGATCCGGTTCAGCCGGGGGGCGTGCTCGCTCAGGCCGACGTTGACGAAGCCGCACGAAATGCTGCCGGGCACGCTGCGCAGTGTGTGGAAACCGAAGTAGTGGTGCAGCGAGGACGCCACGGACACATCGCTGTGGCTGCGCAGACGGTTGCCCGCGGTGGTCGCCACCGCCTCCTGGTAGTGCTCCTCGATGTCGGCCAGGACGCTGCGGCGCAGCGGGTGCGGCGCGTGCAGGAACGAGTGCACCAGAGTCTGCCCGAAGGACTCCTCGATCAGAGCGCGGTTGTTCTTCGCGGCGCTGATGTTGAACTCGTCCTCGTAGGAGGGCGGAGCCATCGGGACGGAGGTGGGCGACATGAAGTGCTTCGCCTGCCCGTTGCCGTGGAAGAACATGCCGGGCTGGAGGGTCCGCCCGACGAACACGTCGTCGTTGAAGTAGAGGAAGTGCTCGGCCAGACCCTCGATGTGGTGCAACTGGCTCTCGATGGCATGGGAGTTGTACGTGGGCAGCGCGCCGCGGCCGGCGAAGATCTCGGTGTGGTCGACGACGCGCACGCGCGGGTGGGAGAGGTCGAGCCAGTGCGGTACCTGCTGGTCGGTGACGAGGTAGATGTTCCGGATCCAGGGTGCGTACATGTCGATGGAGCGCAGGGAGTAGCGCAGTTCGTCCCGGTCCCGGAACCGGGCCGCGCTCGTTGCCGCGTCCTCGGTCTCCATGCCCATGGCGGCCAGTACCGCGTTCTTGCGTTCCAACCACGAGACGTCGGCGCCGTTCACCCATGTGTAGACGGCGTCCACGGGGAAGTCGACGTCTCCGTGCAGCACCTGCCGGAAGGCGTCGATCGTCGGGTAGTGACGGTTGCCGAGGGTGATCGGACGCCGGTGCAAGGCGCTGTTGGGCACCCGGTCACCGATGAGGGTGCGTGCGGGAGCCTTGAGGTGAGCCTCGGTCTCGTCGTCGGGGTCGGAGTCCCAGAAGGACACGGTGCAGCCGTAGACGGCGCCGAGGCGCAGGATGCGCGAGTGGGAGACCACGTTCTGGTACACCCGGACACCGGACGAGGGGGTGTCGGCGTACGGCGCGACGAGGCCGGCGAGGACGGTGGCCACCGTCTTCTGCCCCTCGTTGAGTACGGCGGCGTACACCGCTTCCTGTGCGTACCGTTCGGCGAGGGCCTTGAAGACCGCCTCGCGGTGCACGGCGTGCACCGCGACGGTGTGCCGTACGAGGTGGTCGCGTACGACGAAGTAGGGGATGTCGGCCTCTTCGAGCGCGTCGGCCACCAGTGCCAGGTTCTGCTGGACGACGTCCCACGGGGACTGCCACTCCAGCAGGCGGCAGACCTGACCCCCGTCCTGCACCAGGCCGCGCCGCTTGAGCAGGCGTCCTTCCAGCGCGCGCAGGTCGGAGGTGCGCACGGTGGTGGCCGGAGTGGCCGCCGCCGCGGGCACGATGCCGTCGGGGCCGCTGTGGAAGGCGTGCACGGCCTCGCGTTCGGCCTTGAGGACCGCACGGGTGCCGCTGTCCCGTTGCGCCACGAGCTCGTGGAAGACGCGCTCCCACTGCGCGGTGACCACGGTGGGCGAGAAGCGGTTGACGGACGCCAGGGCCGCCGCGCCCATCCGCTGCCGCAGCTCGGTGTTCTGGATGAGCAGCATCAGCGCGGAAGCAAGGGCGTCGGTGTCGCCAGGTGGGACGAGGATGCCGGTCTGCCCGTCGATGACCACCTCGCGCGGGCCGTTGGGCGAGTCGTAGGAGACCACCGGGACCCCGGCCGCGTGTGCCTCGGCGAGGACCAGGCCGAACGCCTCGTTGCGGGAGGTGAGTGCGGCGATGCTGGCCTTGGCCCACTCCTCCGCCAGATGGGGGGAGTTGCCGTTGAGCTGAACGCAGTCGTGCAGACCGAGCATCTCGATCTGACGGCGCAGGGCACCGCTGTCCGGCCCGTCGCCGAAGATCCGCAACTGCCAGTCCGGGTACGCCTGCGCGACGGTCGCCCAGGCGGTGACGGCGTGGTCGATCTGCTTCTCCGCCACGAGCCGGCCGGCGATCACCACCGTGCGGGTCTTCAGGGTCGAACGGGGCCGGAAGCCGCTGGGCAGGGCGTTGGGCACGACCTCCAGGCGGGGAGCGGCGTCACCGAGGGTCTCGGCGAACCAGTCCCGGGTGCGCTCGCTCAGCACCGCCAGCGCGTCCAGCCGGGAGGCGTAACGGCGCAGCGGCTCCCCGCTGGTGCCGCGCAGCTCGGAGACGCGGTGCTCCTGGTGCACGGTGACGACGTGGGCCGGGGCGAGGTGGACGGCCAGCGCCATCAGCGCGGGGGTGGTGGTGACCAGGACGTCCGTGTCGGTGTCCTGCAGAGCGAGTTCGAGTTCCAGATCCGACAGCCGGTTGAACGCCGACTCCCAGGAGGGGTCGACGATCCGGCTGGGCTGGTCGGCCAGCCCGGCCCACACCGAGTCGTCCACCGAGGTCCGGCGTACGGGGCGGGGCGGGCGGGAAGTGAGGTCGACCAGGTAGTCGACACGGACCCGCTCGTCGGGCGTGAAGAACTGTTCCGGCCTGCTCTTGAAAACGCTGAGTACCCGCACCTGATGCCGGGCGGCGAGCTCCGAGGCCTGGTTGAACACAGCCCGTTCGGTACCGCCGACGGCGTCGGCCGTCGTCAGCAGAAACGTGATCTTCATCGGTCGGTTCGGCCTGCCTCGGGCATGCGCGTGCAGGTGACCCGGAAATTGCCCGCGGGGGTGTAGCGCGGTTGGACGATCAGCGGCGGTTGGCCCGGCGGCGTGATGGCGAGGCTGCGCATGGCGAAGACACGCAGCGGGTTGCGTACGTCGTGCAGCCGGCGTCCCAGCCGCATCGAGCGTCCGGTGCGGTCACGCAGAACGACGTCCCAGTGGTCGGGGCGGCTGCCGCGAGGCGGCATCCCGCCCAGCGGGACGGTGACACGGAAGCCGTCCGGTCCGAGCGAAGTGACCGTCTGCTCGATGCGGCGGCCGGAGGCGACGAAATCCACCCAGGGCTCCTCCATCCGGGTGCCCAGAACACGGAAGTCGACGGTGACCCCGGCGTGCGTCAGGTGCACCTTGGCCACTTCCACGGCGGGCCGGGCACCGCTGCTGACCACCCGTGCGCTGCCGCGGAAGGAGCGGCCGAGCCGGTGGCGTTCGCCGGTCACCGGCGAGGCCGTCATCGGCTTGGTGGGTCCTTCGTAGGGCACCGGCGGCTGGAGCAGCAGCAGCGGCAGCGTGCGCGAGCGGCGACCGGTGTGCACACGCAGCCGCAGCCGCCAGCGTCCGGTGCCGACCGGCACACCACCGACCTCGGCACCCAGCAGGACCGCGGCGTCGACCAGCACCTCACCGGCCGGGCCCTCGTGGACACGGGCTTCGCCGGGGTAACGGCGCCGCCCGCGCTGAAGGACGACCTCCGCCCGCTCGGGCAGGCCGGCACGGGCGGGCAGCTGGGCGTGCAGGTTCACCGTCTGGCCGTCGAGGATCGCGGCGTAGCGCAGTTGGGCGGCGCGCCTGCTGCGCAACGGGATCAGGACACGCAGCAGCCGGTTGCGCAGGGCCACGGCGCGCGGGCGGGCCGCTCCGCCACCGGTCGCGACGGGACGCTTGGATCTGGGGGTCATGAGCCCGCGTACCCCAGTTCTGCCGCAGGGGCCGGCCGCCGCGGCGCCACGATGCCGGAGGCTGTCTCGAAGGGACTGGCTACCGGGAAATAGGCTTCCAGGAACGCGGAGACCATGCGGGACTGGACCTCGGGGTCGGGGGCGGTGACGGTGTCGTTCATACAGAAGGTGTCGAAGTTGCGGCGGGCCAGAAGGGTGTCGAGCCGGCGCTGGGCCAGCCCGTCCGCCAGGTCGATGTAGACGTAGCGGATGTCGCCGACCGTGGCGCGTGCCGAATGGTAGGCGTAGTAGTGGTGCAGCGAAGAGGCGATCGGTACGTCGTTCGGCGACCGGAAGCGGGAGTGCTGGGTCACCCGGTGTGCCTGGTTGTAGACCTGCTCGATCTCCGCCAGCACACTGCGCCGCAGCGCGTGCGGCGTGTGCTTCATCTTCTGGGAGATGACGGTGCCGAAGTACTGGGCGATCAGGCCACGGCTGTTCTTGCCCGCCGCGTTGACGGGCAAGTCCTCCGAGCTGGTCCGCCCGGACGGGATCAGAGCCTTGGACTGGAAGAACTTGGTCAGCCCGTTGGGGTGGAAGAAGTGCCCCGGATGTACGGGCCGCCCGAAGAAGACGTCGTCGTTCAGGTACAGGAAGTGCTCCGAGAGCTCGGGTATGTGGTGCAACTGGCTCTCGATCGCATGGGAGTTGAACGTCGGCAGCGCGCTGGGGTCGGAGAAGATCTCACGGTGGTCCACCACACGGATCCCGGGGAAGTCCGTGTTCAGCCACGACGGCACCTGGCCGGCCGTGACCAGGAAGATGTTGCGCACCCAGGGCGCGTACTGGTGGATCGAGCGCAGCGAGTACCTCAGCTCGTCCCGGCTGGTGTAGCGGGAGTCGTTGGCCGCCTGCTCGTGCAGGGCGCCCTCCCGGACGGCGGTGAGCTGCCCGCGGGCCGCGTCACGGCGGGACCGCCAGACCGGGTCCGAGTCGTCCACCCAGGTGTAGACGACGTCGATCGGGAAGAGGTGGTCGTCCGGCAGCGCGGCCACGAACTCGGGCAGGGTGCGTGCCTGGCCGGTGGTGTAGGGGCCGGGCACCGTACTGAAACGCTTCTGCTCCGCCCAGCAGCGGCCCGCGTCCAGCGGGACCTCGGTCGCCACCTTGTTGGGCCGCGGCGCGGTGAGCAGGCCGTCCCGCTCGGTCCAGAACTCGATGTCGCAGCCGTACTCGCCGCCGAACACCAGGCGCCCGGTGGGGTCACAGACGACCCACGTCATACGCAGCACACTCTGCCCGCGCAGCGCCCGCCAGCTTCCCGGTGCGGACCCGGGACGCAACTGCGCCGGAGAAGCGGTGCCGATGTACCCGGGGTGCTCCACGAAGGCGAGCTGGAGCAGTTCCTCGAAGTCGGCCCGCCACCGGGCGGGCACGGCCACACAGGGCACCACAGGCGACTTCGTGCCACGGACGCAGAAGTAGTCGATCCCGGCTTCCTCCAGGAGGGAGACCACGATGTGAAGGTTGCGGGCACGGGCGGCCCACGCGGTGGCGCCGGGCACCTCCACCGCGCGCAGGTGTTTTCCGGCCTCTCGTACGACGCGCAGCCGGCCTTCGGGAGCGTGCTTACCGCCTCGGACCTGACCGCCCATCGCGCGGACCATGACGGCGGAGCGCACGGCGTCGGCGGAGGCGAGTGAACGCTTCACCGACGTGCGCAGCGGGCCCGGTATCCGCCGCACGATCCGGCGCCGGGCCCCCACAGGCACCAGCGATCGATATGCCGACACGAGCGCACTCGCCTCGGGATTGTTGAGGCTCACCCGACTTCCGCACCACCCAGCTCAAGGCCGGCACAGACTGCCCGGCGCATGTCCCCCGCCCTGCCCGCGGTGGTCGCCTCACGTCGACCTGCGGTACACCTGAGGCCTACCAATCAAACAGAATGTTTACATCTGGTCCTCAGACTGTCCAGAAGTAATCGGTTTCCGCGAACCATCTGTCATAAAGCACACACCAGTACAACCTTTTGGTGAAACCTCTGCTCCGCGGCTGCGGGGAGGGCAGGTCAGACGCGCGCCCAGTCCTGGAGCACCAGGCCCGGCTCGGGAGCCTGCCGGGCGAGGCGGAGCGCGCCGTCCGCACCGAAGGCCGCGACCACCACCCGGCCGTATCCGTCGTGTACCAGGGCCGGCGCACTCGCGAAGTTCCCGCCGGCGTCCGTCCACCACACGCCCGACGACTCGGCCTCCGTGCCGCACACGCCGACCAGGACTCCGCCGGCCGCACCACGATGAGCGACCACCGTGCAGTCGTATCCGTCGAGAGTGGTGCGCAGCACCGCGTTGGCGCCGTCTCCGGGAGTGCCGCCCAGCGTGACGAGCCAGGAGCCGCGACGGTGGCAGAGCAGGCCGGATCCGGACACATCGGTCCAGAAGCAGGTGAGCCGTCCGGGAGCGGTCTCCACCGCGGTGACGGAGCCGGGCAGCGGGCCCGGCCGTATGTCGTGCGAACGTTGCGGCACGGCGCCGGGCTCCGGCTGGAACCAGTGCAGGACCGCGTCGGCGGTGGGAGCGAACACCTCGACGTGACCTGTGGACGTGACCGCCGCCGTCAGTCCGTCCCGCAGGTCCGCGCCTCTCAGATCGACCCAGGGCCCCCACCCGCCGCCCTTGCCCTCCCGGCGCATCATCAGCCCGCCGCCCGAGTTGCGCACGAAGACATGCACGGTGCCCTTGGCGTCCACGGCGCCCGCCGGCACCCCGAACCCGGCCGCCTTGTCCGGCTGCTTGTGCGGGTTGCCCAGGGAGCGCCATTCGGTGACGGGACGCCCGGTCTGGTACTGGATCGCGTGCACCACGTCGACGCGCGCCACGCCGTCGGCGCCCCGCCGTTCCCGGCGGCCGAGGAAGTGGACGTAGGTGTCGGCTCCCTGCGCGACGGTGAGGTGCGTGAGGCCGGCGACCGGGAAGAGATCCGGTCCCGACCAGTCCGGGCCGCCCGACCGGGTCTCGGTCCAGCGCAGCAGCCCCTCCTGGCAGCGGGCGTAGGCGGTGAGCCGTCCGTCCTTGCCCCGCACGAGCCAACTCCCCGTGACGAAACCGGTCACGACGGGAGACGACGCGGCCGCGGCGGGCAGAGAGGAACGACGCCGCTGCGCCACCCGCACCGACCGACTCCGCATCGCCATGACGGACCCCCTGGTAGAACCCGCCCGAACTCGACGCGGGGACATGAAATTCTCACATCATACGAACAATACATATGCGCTTCCGACTTGAATCGATCCCGGAACGCGGCGCCGCAGTCGCACCCTGCAGCCACTCCAACACCGGTCGGCACGGCGTGTGATGTATGCCACTGCCGTACAACGCCCCGCGTGGGTCACGGGTCTGTCCCGTAGCCCGAGTGCTCCCTGCCCGGGCATGAGGAGACGAGGACAGTGCGCCATGACAACCCCAGCTGTTGAGAGCCCCCGAAGCCCGCACCAGTCCACCCAGGGTGAGGCTCCCCGCCGCCGGCGCCGCACCGGCCGGTGGATCCTGCTCTCACTGGCCGTACTGGTCGCGGCCGGGGCGGGGACCGTGTACTGGCTGTACAGCGGCCTGAACGGCAACATCCAGGGCGTCGACATCGACAAGGCCATCGGCGACGACCGGCCCGAGAAGCTGCCCACCTCCGGGCAGAACATCCTGATCCTCGGCTCCGACTCCCGCGCCGGCGACAACGCCGCGCTCAACACCGGCAAGGTCGCCGGCGCCCGCTCCGACACCGCGCTGGTGATGCACATACCCGAGGGCCGCACCGAGGCCGTCGCCATCAGCATTCCGCGCGACACCCTGGTGACCCGGCCCGAGTGCGCGAAGTCCGACGGCACCACGGTGGCGTCGGCGAAGCGCGTGATGTTCAACTCCATCTACGGACAGGTCGGTCCGGCCTGTGTGGTGAAGACCGTGGAGCAGATGTCCGGCATCCGCATGGACCACTACATGGAGATCGACTTCGCGGGCTTCAAGGGGCTGGTGGACGCGATCGGCGGGGTCACCGTCACCGTGGACAAGGACATCCACGACAAGTCCAGCGGCCTGGACCTGACCGCCGGCACCCACCGCCTGGACGGCACCCAGTCCCTGCAGTTCGTCCGCACCCGGCATGGCATCGGCGACGGCAGCGACCTCGGACGCATCAGCCTCCAGCAGCAGTTCATGCTGGACCTGCTGAGCGAGATCAAGCAGCAGGACCTCCTGGGCAGCCCCACCAAGACCTACAAGATCGCCGACAAGCTGACCGCGGCCCTCACCACCGATGCCGAGCTCGCCTCTCTCACCAAGCTGGCGGAGTTGGGGCGCAGCCTGAACGGAGTCAACCCGTCCAGCATGGAGACGATCATGCTGCCGGTGTCCTACGACAAGATCGACCCCAACCGGGTGGTGGCCGCGGAGCCCCAGGCGACCGAGTTGTGGAAGGCACTTCGCAACGACACCGAGATCCCCGAGTCCGCGAAGAAGTCTCCGGCCACCGGCGGTTGATCCTCACAGCAGGAGCCGCCCGCGTCCAACGGGCGGCTCCCGAGCGGGGAATGTCAGAGCCGGTGCCGGCGGGTGAGGGTGAGTCCGTCGCCGGCCTCCTGGCGTGCCACCTTCGGCACGCCGTCCGGGCCGATCAGCGCCAGGACCACCCGCCCGCGCCCGCCCCGGGCCAGGGCGGGCGTTTCTCGGCAGGCCTCCGCAGGTCGTACCACCGGAAGCCGTCCGTCTCCCTCTCGGTGGCGCACAGGCCAAGCAGGGCGGAGTCCTGAGCACCGCGGTGGGCCAGGAGGATCCAGTCGTCTCCGTCCAGCGAGGCGCGCAGCATCGCGTACGGCCCCTCGGTCGCGGTTCCGTCCAGTGCCATGGGCGAGCCGCCCATCCGCCAGGCTCGGCGCCACCGGAGACGGCGTCCGCCCAGACAAAGGTGGGCCGGTCCGGGCCGGTCTCCAGCGCTGCGACCGTGCCGGGAACCGGGCTCAACGAGAAGCCCCGCGGGCCTGTGAACTCACCGCCCGGCTCCCATGCCGCCGTCGCCGCCATGCGCTCGTGCGCGCTGTCGCCCCTTCGTCATGTGTCCCAGTGCCGTCAGAGGCGCTTGGCGTTGCGCAGCAGTTGGGCGTAGAAGCCGTTGCCGTCGAGACGGGAGGTGCCGCCCTTGTCACCAATGGTGGGGCCGTTGACCTCCTTGCGGCTGGAGATGAAGACCTTGTGCCCCTCCGTGTCCGGTCCGAGGTACAGGGCGACGTGGTCCAGGCGGTTGCCGGTGTGGTGGTCCATCTTGAAGAACACCAGGTCACCAGGTTGTAGCACATCGATGTTCTGGGGCCGCTCGTACCAGGGGGCGGGCCCCGACAGCGGGATGATCTCGGCGCCCAGGTCGGAACGGCCCATGCCGTTCGCGGTGCGCGGCAGCCCGTCGCCGACCTTGTCGCTGGCCATCAGCGGGTAGCGGGCGCGGTAGCCGAAGACGGTCCGGATGAAGCCGGAGCAGTCGATGGCGCGGTAACGGGCCTTCTGCGGCTGCATGGTGGTGCCGTCGCGGAAGGTGTAGGGGATGCCGAGGTAGTCGTAGAAGTCGGACTCCTCCAGCAGCGGGGTGCCCCGGTGCTTGCTCAGGTCCTCGTTGACCGGGCCGAAGTCGGCGTCGCCGGCGTAGGGGATTCCCTCATCGTCCTTCTTTACCGGCGCGCCCTCGATGTACTGGAAGGCGAACGCGAAGATGTCGTCCTCCTCGCTGCCGAAGTACTGCTTGAACCAGTCCTTGAACCACTTCTCCTTCTCGGCGCCCTGCTGCCACGGTTCGGGCATCAGCCGCACCCAGTCCTCGGTCACCATCCGGGACTTGGTGTTGGCGGGCTCGGTGAAGGTGCGGCTCGGTCCGCGCAGGGTCGCCGTGCGGGCCCCGTCGGTGAAGGTGGCCAGCACGGTGCCGCTGCCGGTGCGCAGCACGGAGCGGTCGGGATTCTTCAGGCGCTCCCAGACGCGCTCGGTGCTGTCGCCGCTGGTCGCGTCCATCGCGCTGTCGGTGACCTTCTGCACCGATGGGATCTTCGCCTCCTGGTCCTTGCGCAGTTCGAAGGTCAGGTAGGCGCTGCCGCCGAGCAGCGCGAGCACGGTCACGGCGTGCAGGACGGGGCGTTTCTTCTTCGCACTCATGAGGTCGGCTCCGAGGAGGGTCAAGCGGCGGGCATGACGCCGAGAAGGATCCCGGCGGTGAGGACGACGTAGGCCATCAGCGTCACGGAGCCCGTGGCGAGCAGCGTCGGGCCCTTGGGCTGGCGGACCAGCTGATAGGCGATCAGTCCGGGGACGATGAAACCGAGGGTCTGGTTGGCATACATCAGCGGGAATTCGAGCGAGAGCACGATCATCACCGTGGCCTGGAGGATCACGCCGGTGAGCACGACGGCGGCGAACAGCCGCTTGCCGTAGAGGATCACGTACCGCTGCAGCAGCAGCGTGCCCAGGTAGGTGAGGACGGTGACGCCGACGACCATGGCGGCCCGCTGGAGGTCCTCGACGAGGGTGAGCGCCAGCCAGCCCGGGGTGATCATGCCGCCGGGTGACAGGTTGGTCGTGAGGTAGCAGACCAGCGAGAAGAGCAGGCCCAGGGCGATGCCGATGGCGGCGATCTCTGGGGTGAGGACGGAGGGGATCAACGCTGTTCTCCTGAGCTGTGCCACTGCTGGTCGTCGGCGGGCGGTGTGGGCGGAACACGGGGTTCGAACGCGCCACGCGGGCGCAACTGCTGGTGCTGCGGGGGTTCCTGGGCCGGTGAGCCCTGCCGGGCCTGCGAGGTCTGCTGGGCCGGCGGGGCTTGAGGGGCCTGCTGGCCCGGCGCGGCCTGATGTGCCTGCGATGGCTCCGAAAATCGCTGCCAGTCGGCGGGCGGTCGGGGTCCGGCCGGCCACTGCGAGCCCGAAGGCTCTGCCCCGGTCCACTGCCTGGGGTCGACTGCCGCGGCCGGCGGGTGCGGTTCCTCGGCGGTGGGCTGCCGAGGGATGTGGACGTGCGGGATCGGCTGGGTCGAGTACCGCGACTCGTACGCCTCCGGGTAGTGCTGGTACGGGTCGATACGTGGCGCGTACAGGCCCTGGGTGTCGGCCGGGTGCGGCGCGGCGGCGCCGGAGACGCCGGAGAGGGGCTGGGTCTCGAAGGCGGTGTCCGGCGTGTGGGGGCGGCCGTCCTCCGGGGATCCGGCGGGGGCGGCGGTGTCGTCGGCCGGGAGTTCCGCGAGCCGCTCCAGGAGGATCTCGCCCTGGCCGTGGATGTTGCCGATGGCGACGAGAGAGGAGTCGGGGCCCAGCCGGCCGAGCAGCTCGGCCATGAACTCCGCGGGGTCGCGCCGGTCGCCGCCGAGGTCGACTGCGCGGGAGCGGAACTCGGCGGGGATGGCGTCGATCGCGGACTTCGCCGGGTGACCGATCACGAAGACGTGCTCGGGGTCGAGGTCGGGGATGATCTCGCCCATCTGGCCGTTGCGTTCCACGCGGTCGGGGCGGCAGTTGATGACCACGCTGAGCGGACGGTGGATCGCGCCGAGGTCGAGCAGCTGGTTGATGTTCATCAGCGTCGACTCGGGGTCGTTGGCCGCGAACACGTTGGCGAAGCGCAGCCGCTTGCCGTCGTCGGTGCGGTAGCGCTCGACCGACAGCACGCCAGGGTCCGGCGGGGCGTCGTACATGCCCTGCAGCGCCGTGTTGCGTTCCACGCCGAGGAGTTCGGCCACCATGAGGGCGATGGCCACGTTCTCCTTGAAGGTGAACCAGCTGAAGCCGCGCAACTCCTCGTCGGTGACCGTCTCGGGGTCGGCGTAGATCAGCTCGCAGTTCCGGGCGTCCGCCTCCTCCTGCAGGATGTGGAAGCGTTCCTTCTCGGCAGTGACGCAGATGCCGTTCTCCGGCATCGAGCGGCACAGCGACCGGGCCACGTCGTCGAGGGTGGGTCCCATCTCGGCGAGGTGGTCCTCACGTACGTTGCACAGCACGCCGATGGTGGAGCGGATCAGCTTGGACTGGTTGATCTCCTGGAGCGCGGGCATCACGGCCATGCACTCGATGACCAGCGCGCGCGGCCGGTAGGCGGCGGCGCGCCGGACGATGCCGATCTGCTCGACGACGTTGGCGATGCCGAACTTGCGGTAGACGGGTTCCTCGGTGGCGTCCGGGTGGATGAACCGGGCCGCGGTGCCAGTGGTCTTGGCGACCGTGGTCAGATCTCCGCCGCGCAGGGCGCCCGCGCACAGCCGGGTGATGGACGACTTGCCCCGGATGCCGTTGACGAGGACGCGGGTGGGGATCTGCTCCAGGTTCGCGTAGTGCCGCCGCTGTTCGACGACCCCGGCGACCAGCAGGATCGCGGCGCACACCACCAGCACGGTGTAGAGGAAGAGCACGGTGGTTCAGTTCCTTCCGGCAAGCGACTTCGCGCCGTCGCGCTTGCGCCGCTCCGACAGCTGCTGGCGGATGAGTTCCAGACTGCGCATGACGGCGCCGACCTCGTCGTGGTTGCGGGGATACAGGACGGTACGGCGGTCCCCGTCGGCGAGCTCCTCGGCCTGCCGGGCGAGTGCGCGCAGCGGGCGGGCGACCACGATGTACAGCCAGCCCAGGCAGGCGGCCGCCGCGGTGACACCGAGCAGTCCGGCGAGGACCGTGCGGTTCTGCAGGCTGTACTCGGGGATGGCGAGCCCGGAGGCGGGCTGCCAGCTCACCACGGTCCAGCCGAGCGGCTTGGCGGCGCCGCCGCCGACGAACGGGGCGGCGGCGGCGATCTGGATGCTGCTGCCGTCGCGGTAGAGGACACCGGCGGGCCGGGGATTCATGCCGACCTTCTGGTTGGCGCCCTGGACGAGTTCGTCGAGACGGTGGTGGGGCAGTTCCTCGAAGGCGAAGTAGCCCCTGTTGCCGCCGATGGTGCGCTGCTTGGCGTCGACGACGCGGACCTCGCCGAGACCGGGCCGCTTGAGCAGCGAGTTGATGAAGTCGATGCGGAACTCGCCGACGACGGCGGCACCCTTGCGGCCCGAGAGTTCGGCGGTGCCGACGACGACGGGCTTCTTGCCCTGGTCGTCGAGGACGCGCAGCAACTCGGTGGAGGGTCCTTCGCCCGGCTTGACGTGGGGCTCGGCCCCGGCGCGGGCCAGGATGGTGCCCTGAGCGTCGATGATGTACAGCGAGTCGTAGCGCACGTGTTCCGCGCGGGTGCGTTGCAGGACCTCGGTCATCCGGGACGGCTCGGTGGTCTCGCTGATGAGCGAGGCCACCGAAGCCAGGTCGGCGTGGCCCTCGTTGAGGGCGCGGCGCACCCGGTCGGTGAGGGTGTCGGTCCGTTCACGCTGGTCGTTGACCATCTGCTGCGGTACGACGACGGAGGTGCCGGCACGGTTGATCAGCAGCATGAGCGGGCCGCACCACAGCAGCAGCAGGACGCCCGCGGCCGCGACGATGGTGCGGCCACGGATGCGGCCGCGCGGCGGGCTGCCCGCCGTGGCGGACACCGACGGGTCGGACGAGCCGTTCGGGTCCAGGAGTTGGTGGCGCAGCCGTTCGAGGGCGTGGCCGATGCGGGCGGCCTCGCCGAAGCGGGGCACGGTGACCGGGCGGGTGAGGTCGCCCCGGGTGATGCGGCGGCTCTCCAGGAACAGCCGGATCAGCGGGCGCTGCACGGTGCCGATCAGCAGGGCGATGGTGAGGCCGCCGATGATCAGCAGGGCGCCCGCGGCGAGCAGGCCGTAGACCGGGTGGGTGGTTCCGGTGGGGTCTTCGGCGACCTTGACCATGGCGACGACGGTGAGGCCGAGGCCGGTGGCGACGGTCGGCTCGCCAGCTTCGGGGCCGGCCAGAGTGGCGTATCCGGCGACTGAACGGTCACCGAGGTAGATGTCGCCGGTGAGGCTGCCGCTGACGCCGAGGAATCCGCCGGAGCCGGGCTCCTTGGACTTGATGGGGTTCTGACGCGCCTTGGCGACAGCCACCTCGGCGAATGCCTTGAGCTGCTTGCGGGAGGCGGCCACTTCTTCGCGCTGGAGATCGGTGAGGACCTGCTCGGGCTCCGGGATGCCGTCGCTGCTGAGTACCTTGCCCTCGTGGTCGATGACCGCGATGGCGCGGAATCCGCCTAGGCTGATGCCGGGGAACTTGAGGCTGCTGGAGGCGATGAGGAGCTTCTGCGGCTCGCCCGGCCAGGTCAGCACCGCGAAGGCAAGGAGCCGGACTTCGCCGTTCTGGAGACGGACCATGCGGGGGGCGAGCCCGTCCTTTTCACCGAGCTTGCTGCGGTCGATGACGGTGAGGGGCACGTTCTCCCCTCGGGCGGCCAGCAGTTTGCCGGACTGGATCTCGACGACGGCGGTGCCCATCCACTTCTGGTAGACGTTGCCGATCTTGTCGAGGACTGCGTCCGGGGACGTCGGTTCGGAAGCACTGAACAGCGCGGCGGTACGGCTCAGGTCGGTGACGCTCTCGTCGATGGAGGCACGCAGCGCTATGGCGCCGTCCTCCGCGAAGTGCTGCTGAGAGGTCAGCACGGCCTTGGGCACGGAGTCATTGCCGACCCGGCCGAGAGTGAGGGCGGTGACAGCCGCCAATGCGAGGAGCAGAGCTGACAGCACCGCGATGGGTGGACGTATACCACCCAGAAGGGACATATCGGCTCGTCGGCGGACCTTGTGCCGCCGCTTCTTGGACGAAGCGGCCAACGAGGGGCTCCTCTCCTCAAACGCCTGGGGATACCCCGGAGTACGTGAATCTTGACGGACAGCGACGCACGAGCGCCCGCACGGATGGTCGGCGCACAATCACACGATCCACGAACGTGTGACCGCCATCCTGGTAAAAGGGTTGCACGTGTTTTGCAAAACATCCTGCGTGATGTGCGCAATACACCGAGCCCTTGCGCGGCCACAGGGCCGCACGACAGGCGTGAGCTCAGAGGCAGCCTGCGCTACTCGGGCAGCGATTCCAGCGGACGCAGCCCGTCCTTGGCGGCGCCGCGGTTGAGCATCGTGCCCTCGGTGCGCCGGAAGGCGAGCCGATAGCGAGAACGCTGCTGGTCAGTGAGCCCCTTGTTCTCACGCAGTGCGGCCGCGATGTCGACCAGGCGGTGGTCCGCCACCGCACCCTTGGGCAACTTGCCCGACTCGTCTGGGTCCGGCGGAATGTCCACGAACGTAGGTACGTAGCGGGCCTGGACGTCCCAGGAGTCACCGCGCTTGCTGAACTCGAACCAGCCGATGACGCCCTCCTCGGTCAGTCCGGTGGGCACGTCATGCCGGGCCACCTGGTTGCCCAGCCCGTAGGCGATCCAGGTGCCGTCGACCTTCTCCATCGGCTGCACCACATGCGCGTGGTGACCAATAATCAGGTCGATGCCGGTCTCCCGGGCGAGCTTGCGGCCCAAGGTCAGTTGCGAGCGGCTGGGGTTGGGCCAGTTCTCCCGGCCCCAGTGGATGCTGAGGATGACGACGTCGGCACCGGCCGCGCGGGCCCGCTTCTCCGCGGCCGCGATGGACTTGAATGCGATCAGGTTGGTCAGCCACGGCTTGTCCTTGGGGATCTCGTTCCCGTTGAACCCGAAGGCGTACGAGATCTGGGCGACCTTGACTCTCTTCACGTCCATGATCAGCGGCTTGGCCGCCTCCGCCGCGCTGCGGGCCGAGCCGGTGTGCTTCACCCCCGCCTCGTCCAGCACGTTCAGTGTGTTGACGACGCCCTCCACCCCGTGGTCGAGGGTGTGGTTCGAGGCGGTCGAGCAAGTGTCGTAGCCGATGTTCTTGATCGTGGTGGCGATCTGCGGGGGCACCCGGAAGGTCGGGTAGCTCTCGAACGGCCCCTCGGGCTTGCCGGCGACCGGCTCGAAGTGGCAGATGGCCAGGTCCGCCTTGCTGATCACCGGCTTGACCCCGGCCATCAGCGGATCGAAGTCGATCCCTTTCTCTCCCTTGCCGGTCACCTGCGCGTCCTTGTGGCCCTGCTCGGTGAGCTGCGGGTGGATGAGGATGTCGCCCGCCGCGGCGACCGTGAAGGTGGGGCCACCACCTGAAGCGGCCTTCGTGTCCGCGTCATTCGGGTCGTCCGAGCCGAACGGGCCGCAGGCTGCGACTCCGGCGAGCAGGGCGCACAGCGCCAGGCGAGCCGTGCGTGGCAGACGGGATCGGTGGTAGGGGCGTCTCTTCACCCGTATATCTTTATATAATCATGACAACGAACCGGCCAAAGACGGTAACGATTGCAACAACGTTCCTGGCGCTCGCGGCCGTTCTGATCGGTTGGGTCGCCCTGACGGACCACTCGGACCCGGCCGCGCCGCAGCAGAAGGGTCCGGGTTACGCGGCCGACGACGCCGTGGACCTGGTGGCCCGGGTGGACGCGTTCACGGCAAGCTTCCGCGACCGCAGGTTCTACCGGCCGCCGACCCGGACCGACCGTGACACCGTGGCACAGGGCGTCCTGCTGTTCCTCGATGGCCATCACCAGCAGGCACAAGAACGACTCGCAGCCGTGGACTTCGAGATCCGCACGCTGGTCGACCGTGGCACCGGGCGACGGTTCGCCGAGGTCTTCGACCGCAGCGAGGACGGTAGCGCGCCGCGCGGCTGGGGACGCATTTACCTCCCCCTCGACAGTCCCGCCCGCTGGTCGGTCCAGGTACCGCACCCGATCGCCGACCAGGCTACGGAACGACTCGGCACACACGTCCTCCTGGGTTCGCGCGGCGGTGTGATGATCATCGCAGGCGCACATCGCAATGCGGGGCGTGGGGACTCGGCCGATATGGCGCACCGCAGAGACTCGGTCTTCGACGCCGTCTGCGCCCGGCTCGCGGAGCGTGGGTTTCCAGGCCTGCAGATCCATGGCTTCGCAGCCGATTCCGCCCCGGACTACGACGTGATCGCTTCCACCGGCCGGGGCCGGATCGCGCTGGCGGAGGGCCGCATCCTCGCCAACGGGCTGCGCGACCAGGGGTTCTCGGTGTGCCGGGCCTGGGTCCGCGACTGCGCGCTGGAGGGTCGAACGAATGTGCAGGGCCGCAAAGCCGCGGCACAGCACGTACCTTTCTTGCACGTGGAGTTCGGCAACGGACTGCGGACCGACGAGCGGCTCACGGCCCGCGTCGTGGAGGCGGTGGGCCACCTCACCACGGCCTGGGCCCGCGGCTGATCCCGACCGGAAGGAAATCCCGGATGCCGACCCCGCCGCCCACCCCGGAAGCGGACCCTGGCCATGCCCGCACCTTGCTGATCGTCGACGGGGCCAACGTCGTCGGCTCCGTCCCGGACGGCTGGTGGCGCGACCGGCGGGGCGCCGCCGAGCGCCTGCGCGACCGGCTCGCCGGGTACGCGGTTGATGGCGTCCCCAGCGTGCCGGGGCCACTGGAGATCGTGCTGGTCCTGGAGGGCGCCGCGCGAGGCGTGCCGTCCGTGCCCGGCGTACGGGTCGAGGAGGCTCCCGGCAGCGGCGACGACCACATCGTCCGGCTGACCGCCGCCGCGGCGGACCGCGTTCGGGTGGTCGTCACCGCCGACCGCGAACTGCGCCGCAGGGTCACCGCGACGGGCGCCTGCACGGTGGGACCGCGCACGGTGTACGGCCCTGGCCCGGAGCCCGATTCCGAGTCCGGTTCCTAGTCCGGCCCCAGCTCCGACCCCGGCCCCCAGCGATCAGGATGCTCCCGACCAGGGGCCCGGTCCCGAGCCCGAGCCCGACCCCGACTGCGCCCCCGGCTCTGACTCCGACTCCGACGACCAGGAGCCCGTTCCGAGCCCGAGCCCGAGCCCGCTCTGGCTGCAACTCCGGGTCCGATCCGGCCGGGGGCCGGGGGCCCGGGACCCAGTTCCGGCTCCGGCTCCGGCTCTGACCCCGGCCCCCGCCCCGCTCCGACACCAGCCCCGGCCCCGGCCCCGGCTACCGGGACGCCTCCGGCCACGGGCGTTGACCGCGGGCCCGGGCAGGCCTGAGAGCCCGGAGCCGAACCCGGTCAGTTCAGCATGGCCTGGTACAGGGCCACGCAGGCGCTGGCGACCAGGACGCCCAGGACGATCCGTTTGAAGCGGGTGGGATCCGTGCGGGTGAAGACGCGGTCCCCGAACCACCAGCCCACCAGCAGGCCGGGAAGTCCCGCGCCGGTCAGCAGCAGACTGTCCGTGGTCAGCCGGCCGACGACGAGGAAACCGGCGAGGGCCAGGGCGTCCTGGACGGAGAACGTGGCCTGGAGTGTCGCCCGGAACTCCCGGGGCGCCAGGCCCATGGCCTGGAAGGTGGCGACCAGCGGAGGCCCATTCATACCGGTCGCGGTCAGCAGCGCCCCGCTGGCGAAACCCGAGGCCAAGGTGGGGCCCGTCCCGCGCCGGAAGGTCAGGCCACGGCCGATCAGGACGGCGAACACCAGCACCACACAGGCGATGAGGGCCGACAGCGAGCGGGCACCGAGCACCGTCACCGCGAGCAGCCCCAGCGGCATGCCCACCAGTCCCGCTGCGCTCACCAGGGCCGCGGTGCGCACACTGACGTGCTCCCTCTGATGGACGCAGACCGTCAGCGAGAGCACCCCGCCCAGCGCGGTGACCACGACGATGGCGTTCTGAGGGCTGGTCAGCAGAGTCAGCAGCGGCACCGCCACCAGCGCGAACCCGAAGCCGCTCAACGCCTGCGCGAACGAAGCCAGCGCCGTGACCAGCGCCACCTCGGCGACCAGGGTCGTCGTCACCTACTCCCCCTCCGGCCGCTGCCGCCGGGGTGGCCCGTCCGTCCCCGTACCTGCCCGAACACTACCGAGCAGGAGAGCGCCGACCGCCCGGGGGGTGCACGCCGAACGCCCCCGCCGCATCCGTCCTCATCTACGCAGCAGCAGCGAGGTGACCCGCAACCGGCCGCTGTGGATCCACACGCCGGGCACTCCGAAGAGGGGTGGAGGAGGTGGTGGTGTCCACCTCTTCGATGCAGGACCGCGACGGGCCGGGGCGAAATGACCCGGGTTCCTCGATGACGAGGAACCCGGGCCCATGGGCCACCGCCGCGAGCGGTCCCGCAGCCGCTAGGAGGCGCCGCCGCCGGCCTGGCGGCGCTCCTGCGCCTGGCGCTCGCCGAGCCTGCTGTGGGTGCGGCCGTAGAGGAAGTACACGACGAAGCCGATGACCATCCAGATGGCGAAGCGGAGCCAGGTCTCGGCGGGGAGGTTGAGCATCAGCCAGAGGGAGGCGCAGACGGAGAGGATCGGGATCACCGGGACCCAGGGGGTGCGGAAGGCGCGGGGCAGGTCGGGACGGGTGTTGCGCAGGATGATCACGCTGATCGCGACCACGACGAACGCGAACAGCGTGCCGATGTTCACGAGTTCGGCCAGTTCGCTCAGGCTGGTGAAGCCGGCGACGATCGCGATGATCACGCCGAGCAGGATGGTCGGCCGGTACGGGGTGCGGAACCGCGGGTGGGTGTGCGAGAAGAACCGGGGCAGCAGCCCGTCCCGGCTCATCGCGAAGAAGACCCGGGCCTGGCCCAGGAGCAGGATCATGCACACCGTGGTCAGGCCGATGGCCGCGCCGAAGCTGATGAGGCCCGCGTACCAGGGATGTCCGGTGGATTTGAACGCGTCGGCGAGCGGCGCGTCCACGGACAGCGCGCTGTACTTCTGCATACCGGTGACGACGATCGACACGGCGACGTACAGCACGGTGCAGATGATCAGCGAGCCGAGGATGCCACGCGGCACGTCGCGCTGCGGATTGCGGGTCTCCTCGGCCGCGGTGGCCACGACGTCGAAGCCGATGAAGGCGAAGAAGACGACGGACGCGGCGGTGAAGATGCCCATCACGCCGAAGTTCGAGGGCGCCCAGCCGAACATGAGCTGGATGAGGGGTGCCTTGAGGGTGCCGCCCGCGGGCACCGGCTGCGCCTTGGGGATGAACGGGTCGTAGTTGCCGCCCTTGATGAAGAAGGCGCCCGCGATGATCACGACGAGCACCACGGCCACCTTGATGGCGACGACGACCGAGGTGACCCGCGCGGAGAGCTTCATGCCGAGCACGAGGATGACGGTGAGGACCAGGACCAGGAGAGCGGCGAGGATGTCGAAGCCGAAGCCGGTCGCGGCGTCACGGCCGCTGAGATATTCGGGCAGGTGCCAGCCGGCGTTGTCGAGCAGCGAGTGGATGTAGCCGGACCATCCGACGGCGACCACCGCGGTGCCGAGCGCGAGTTCCAGCACCAGGTCCCAGCCGATGATCCAGGCGGGGAACTCGCCGAGCGAGGCGTAGGAGAAGGTGTAGGCGGAGCCGGCCACCGGGACCGTGGAGGCGAACTCCGCGTAGCAGAGCGCGGCGAGCGCGCAGACCACCCCGGCCACGACGAAGGACAGGGAGACCGCGGGGCCGGCGGTGTTCCTGGCCGCCGTGCCGGTGAGGACGAAGATGCCGGTACCGATGATGACGCCGACGCCGAACACGGTCAGATCGAGGGCGGACAGGGATTTTCTGAGCGCGTGCTCGGGTTCCTCTGTGTCCTGGATCGACTGCTCGACGTTCTTCGTCCTGAAGAGCGTGCTGCTCACGGCGTGACCTCCCCTGCTTGTCGTCCTCGACCCGGCTCGAACCGGCTCGAACCGGCACGACATGATCGAGAGAGCTGGGGATGCGTATGCCCCGGCATTCGCAGGTTCACGCAGACGGGCCGGTTGCGCCACCCGTAAGAGGGGGCACGACCGGCCCGTGCCGTCGTCCGCGCGGTCCGGCGGCTCAGTCGCGCGCGGGCTGCACCGCCGCGTCGACCTCCGCCTCGATCTCGGCGTCGACCTCCGCCTCCGGCCGCTCGAACCGGCCGTCCAGCTTGGAGACCAGACCCGTGACCTGGCGGGCGATGTCCGGCGCGGTCAGCCCGATCTCCGCCAGCACCTCGGTGCGGGAGGCGTGGTCGAGGAAGCGCGGCGGGATGCCGAAGTCGCGCAGCGGCACGTCTACGCCCGCGTCCCGCAGGGCCTGGGAGACCGCCGAGCCGACACCGCCGACACGGGAGTTGTCCTCGACGGTGACGACCACGCGGTGCCGTGCGGCGAGCGGCGCCATGGCCTCGTCGACGGGCTTGACCCAGCGCGGGTCGACGACGGTGGTGGTGATGCCCTGCTTGTCGAGGAGCGTGGCCACCTCCAGGCACATCGGGGCGAGGGCGCCGACGGAGACGAGGAGGACGTCCGGGGTGTCGGTGCCGGGCTCGCGCAGTACGTCCATGCCACCGACGCGGCCCACCGCGGGTACGGCGGGACCGACGGCGCCCTTGGAGAAGCGGACCACGGTCGGGGCGTCGTCGACCTCGACCGCCTCGCGCAGCTGGGCGCGGACCTGGTCGGCGTCGCGCGGGGCGGCCAGCCGCAGACCCGGGACGACCTGGAGGATCGACATGTCCCACATGCCGTTGTGGGAGGCGCCGTCGGTGCCGGTGACACCGGCCCGGTCCAGGACGAAGGTGACCCCGCACTTGTGCAGGGCCACGTCCATCAGGACCTGGTCGAAGGCGCGGTTGAGGAAGGTGGCGTAGACGGCGAAGACCGGGTGCACGCCGGCGTGGGCGAGACCGGCCGCGGAGACGGCGCCGTGCTGCTCGGCGATGCCGACGTCGTAGACCCGGTCGGGGAAGGCCTTGGCGAACTTGTCCAGGCCGACCGGCTGGAGCATGGCCGCGGTGATGGCGACGATGTCCCGCCGCTCCTTGCCGAGCCTGACCATCTCGTCGCCGAACACGGAGGTCCAGTCGGCGCCGGAGGTCGAGATCGGCAGTCCGGTGTCGGGGTGGATCTTGCCGACGGCGTGGAAGCGGTCGGCCTCGTCCTGGAGGGCGGGCTGGTAGCCGCGGCCCTTCTCGGTGAGGCAGTGCACGATGACGGGACCGCCGAACCGCTTGGCGCGGGCCAGCGCCGACTCCAGGGCCTCGATGTCGTGGCCGTCGATGGGGCCGACGTACTTCAGGCCCAGGTCCTCGAACATGCCCTGCGGGGCGATGAAGTCCTTCAGGCCCTTCTTGGCACCGTGCAGGGTCTCGTACAGCGGCCGGCCGACGACCGGGGTGCGCTCCAGCACCTCCCGGGTGCGGGCCAGGAAGCGTTCGTAGCCGTCGGTGGTGCGCAGGGTCGCCAGGTGGTTGGCGAGGCCGCCGATGGTGGGCGCGTAGGAGCGCTCGTTGTCGTTGACGACGATGACGAGCGGGCGGTCCTTGGCGTCGGCGATGTTGTTCAGCGCCTCCCAGGCCATGCCGCCGGTCAGCGCGCCGTCGCCGATGACCGCGGCGACGTGGCTGTCCCGCTCGAGCAGCTGGTTGGCCTTGGCGATGCCGTCGGCCCAGCCCAACACGGTGGAGGCGTGGCTGTTCTCGATGACGTCGTGCTCGGACTCGGCCTGCGAGGGGTAGCCCGACAGGCCGCCCTTCATCTTCAGCTTGGAGAAGTCCTGGCGGCCGGTGAGCAGCTTGTGCACGTAGGACTGGTGGCCGGTGTCCCACAGCACCTTGTCCTTCGGCGAGTGGAACACCCGGTGCAGGGCGATGGTCAGCTCCACCACACCCAGGTTGGGGCCGAGGTGGCCGCCGGTCTTGGAGACCTCGGTGACGAGGAAGGTCCGGATCTCCTGCGCCAGCTGGTCCAGCTCCTCCAGGCTGAGCCGGTCCAGATCGCGCGGTCCCCTGATGCGGGTCAGCAGCGGCACCCGTGCCTCCTTGCGTAGAGCTGATCGAGCTGTTGCCGGGCTCGTCGAGTCTAATGTTCCGCCCGGGCGCCCGGTGTCCGGGCCGGGGGTCGTACGTCACGCGAACGGCGGTACCGGTGTCGCGTCCGGCATGACACGACTGTGCCCAGCACCGCCATGGGTGCCGGGCACAGTCCTGGATCGGACGGGGCTTACGCGCGCCCCGCCGACTTCTGCGTCTTGCGGGTCACGGCGTCGATGACGACCGTCGCCAGCAGCACGCCACCGGTGATCATGTACTGGACCGGGGACGCGATGCCCTCCAGGGCGAGGCCGTACTGGATCGAGACGATGACCAGCACACCGAGGAGCGCGTTCCAGGTGCGGCCGCGGCCGCCGAAGAGGGACGTGCCGCCGATCACTGCCGCGGCGATGACGTTCATCAGGAACTCGCCGGTGCCCGCGCCCTGGTTGGCGGAGGCGATCTTCGAGGCGACGAAGAGACCGCCGATCGCGGCGAAGGTGCCGGCGATCGCGAAGACCGAGATCCGGACCAGTTCCACGTTGATGCCGGCCCGGCGGGAGGCCTCGACGCTGCCGCCGAGCGCGAAGACCTTGCGGCCGTATGCGGTGCGGCGGAGCACGAAGTCGGTGATCACCAGCACGGCGAGGAAGATCACCACGGCGAGGGGCAGGCCCTTGTACTGGTTGTACATGACCGCCACTGCGAAGGAGACGACGGCCAGCAGCACGGTGCGCACCACGATGTCGCTGAGCGGCCGGGACGGGATCCCGGCGGCCTCGCGGCGGCGGTTGCCCAGGTACGCGGTCAGGAAGTACCCGCCGACGGCCACGACGGCGAGCCCGTAGGCGGCGGCGACGTCGGTGAAGTAGTAGCTGGTGAGCTTGGTGACGATGCCGTCGTCGAGGTTGATGGTGCCGTTGCTGCCGAGGATCTGGAGCATGAAGCCCTGCCAGAACAGCAGACCGGCCAGCGTCACGGCGAAGGCGGGGACGCCGATGCGCGCGAAGAAGAAGCCGTGCAGGGCGCCGGCCACGGTACCGGTGAGGATGGCCAGCACCAGGGCCAGCAGCTCGTTCATCCCGTGGGTGATGTTCAGCACCGCGAAGGTGGCGCCCGCGACACCGGAGACCGAGCCGACCGACAGGTCGATCTCGCCCAGCAGCAGGACGAACACGATGCCGACGGCGATCATGCCCGTGCCGACCATGGCGACGGAGATGTCGGAGAGGTTGCCCGCGGTCAGGAAGTTGGAGTTCAGGCTCTGGAAGATGATCCAGATGACCAACAGACCGATGACGACCGGGACGGAGCCCAGGTCACCGGCCTTCATCTTGCGCTTGAACTCGGTGACATAGCCCGCGAAACCCTGTTCGCGCACCAGCAGCCGGGGGTCCACGACGGTCGCCGCGCCGGCCGCCGCCTCGGTGTTCTCCAGCGCGCTGCTCTCGGGGGGCGTGGAGGTCTTGTCGATGCTCACTTCGTGATCTCCCCATTGGTGCGCGCCGCACGGCGGGTGACGGCGTTGTCCGTGGCGCCGGTGATGGCGGAGATGATCTCTTCCTGGGAGGTCGACTTGACCTCGAAGACACCGTTGTTGCGGCCCAGGCGCAGGACGGCCACCTTGTCCGCGACCGCTTTGACGTCGGCCATGTTGTGGCTGATGAGGATCACCGCGTGACCGCGCTCACGCAGCCGCTCGACCAGGTCGAGGACCTGTGCGGTCTGCTCCACGCCGAGGGCGGCGGTGGGCTCGTCGAGGATGACCAGCTTGGGCTCGCCGAGCATGGAACGGGCGATGGCCACGACCTGGCGCTGGCCACCGGAGAGCGACGCGATCGGGATGCGGACGCTGGGGATGCGGATCGACAGCGTGTCCAGCAGTTCGCGGGAGCGGCGCTCCATCTCGACCTCGTCCAGGACGCCGCGGCGGCGGATCTCCCGGCCCAGGTAGAGGTTGCCGACCACGTCGATGTTGTCGCACAGCGCGAGGTCCTGATAGACCGTCGCGATGCCGAGGTTCTGGGCGTCGTGCGGCTTGTTGATCTGGACCGCGCGGCCGTCCCACTCGATGCGGCCCTCATCGATGGGGTGCACGCCGGCGATCGTCTTGACCAGCGTGGACTTTCCGGCGCCGTTGTCGCCCACCAGGGCGACCACCTCACCGGCGTGGACCTCAAGCTCTACGTCGGTGAGCGCCTGGACGGCACCGAACCGCTTGGAGACCCCGCGCAACGCCAGCACGGGCGTAGCGGACAAGTGAACCATCTCCTTCGCCGCCTGACCCGGCGGGAGGTTGTGCAGAAGTTTGGGGGGTTGTTCCGTCCGGCGCCCCGCACGAGCTTGCGGGGCTTTGGATACGCGGGGCGCCGGACGGAGCCTTGGGGCGCGTCCCGTCAGGGGGATCCGGGGTGAACTCCCCGGACTCCCCTGACGTTGGAGGCGCGTGCGTCGCTTTGCGGCGGACCGGTCCGGTTACTTCAGACCGATCTTGTCGCAGGCCGCCTTGTACTGGGCGGTGCAGATCTCGGGGATGGTGTAGACGCCGTCCTTGACGACGGTGTCCTGGATGTTGTCCTTGGTCAGCGAGGTGACCGCGACCAGGACCGAGGGGACGCCCTGAGTGGTGGGGCTGTCGACCTTGTCCTTGGCGATCGAGTCCAGCGACTTGCCTTGGGCCAGGGCGACAGCCATCTCGGCGGCGGCGTCGGCCTCGGGGGCGTACGGCTTGTAGACGCTCATGTACTGCTCACCGGAGACGATGCGCTGCACACCCGCGAGTTCGGCGTCCTGGCCGGTGACCGGGACGGAGATGCCGGCGGCCTTCAGGGCGGTGATGATGCCGCCGGCCATGCCGTCGTTGGCGGAGTAGACGCCGACGATGTTCTTCTTGCCGATGGAGGAAATGGCGCCCTCCATGTTGGAGTTGGCGTTCTCCGGCTTCCACTCCTTGGTGTCGTACTCCTTGCCGATGTTCACCTTGCCGTCGAGGACCGAGTGGGCGCCGTCCTTGAACTGCTTGGCGTTAGGGTCGGTGGAGGAACCGTTCATCATGACGATCTTGCCGGACTTGGCCTTGGCGCCCAGCGCCTTGAGCAGCGCCTCGCCCTGGGTCTTGCCGACGGTCACGTTGTCGAACGAGGTGTAGGCGTCGATCGGGCCCTGGGCCAGGCGGTCGTACGCGACGACCGGGATGCCGGCGTCCTTGGCCTTCTGCACCGAGTTCTTGATGGCGGCGGCGTCCACGGCGTCGACGATCAGCACGTCCACCTTGTTGGTGATCATCGTCTCGACCTGCTGGCTCTGCAGGGTGGCGTCCTGCTTGGCGTTGGCGTAGACGACCTTGCCCTTGTTGCCGGTCAGCTCCGCGACCTTCTTCTCGATCAGCGGGCGGTCGAACTTCTCGTAACGAGCGGTCTGGTTCTCCGGCAGCAGCAGGCCGACCTTGATGGCGTCGCCCTTCTTCTCGCTGCCGGCCGACTTGGAGGAGTCGCCGCCGGACTCCTTGGCGCTGCCACAGGCGGCGAGCGAGACGGCCATGGCACCAGCAGCAACGGCGAAAGCCGCACGACGCATACGCGTGTTCACTTCTTCAAACCTCCCTGACGAGGCCGCGTCGTTGCGGCCGAGGTGGCTGGAAGTCAACTCGGCCGCGCGTGCGACGTCAAGAAGTAAATCCTTAACGAGATGGCAACGGTGCCATCCGTTCTCTAAGTGAAGGCAGGGGTGACCGCGTGCATCGTGCCGTCCAAAAGCGTCGAATCGCCCATCTCGCTCAACGCCAGGGCGAGCGCCCCGAGGACTTCGGCGCGGCCCCCGAGTGCCCCGGGAAGCACGGTGAGTTGGCGCGCCGCACTGGGGATGGCGTACCGTCCCACCGACTCCCGGATCGGTCCCAGCACCAGCTCACCGGCCTCGGCGAGGTCCCCGCCGAGCACCACCCGGCTGGGGTTGAGCAGGTTGCAGAGGTTGGCGACCCCGCTGCCGATGTGGCGGCCGACGTCGGCGATCACCCGGCGGCAGCCCGGGTCGCCGTCCCGTGCCAGCCGTACGACGCCCTCCATGGTCAGGTCGGTGCCGTGACTGGGCCGGAGCAGCGGGAGCACGTACCCGGCGGCGGTGAAGGTCTCCAGGCAGCCGCGGTTCCCGCAGCGGCAGACCGGGCCGGACTCGTCGAGCGTGATGTGCCCGATCTCACCCGCCGTGCCGCCGGGGCCGCGGTAGATCCTGCCGCTGATCACGAGGCCCGCGCCGACCCCGCTGGCGATCTTGATGTAGGCCAGGTCGCGCACGCCCCGGCCGCTGCCCCAGACCAGCTCGCCCAGAGCGCCCAGGTTGGCGTCGTTGTCCACGTGCACCGGCACGCCGAGGCGCCCCCGCAGCTCCTCGGCGGGCTTGACGCCCGTCCAGCCCGGCAGGATGGCCGTGGAGCCCAGCGTGCCGGACTCGACGTCGATCGGGCCGGGTACGCCGACACCCACGCCGGCGATCTTGGAACGGTCTACGCCCGTGGCCGCGATCAGGCGGTTGACCAGCTCTTCCGCGCGGTCGAAGCCCTGCGCCGAGGAGGCGTCCACGTCCAGCGGCTCGGACTCCTCGGCCAGCACCTGGTGGGCGAGGTTGCCTATGGCGACCCGCAGGTGCGTGTGCCCGAAGTCGACACCGATCACGATGCCGGCGTCCCCGCTCAGGGACACGCTGCGGGCCCGGCGCCCGCCCGCGGAAGTAGGCGTGACCTGGACCGTTCCACCGTCCTTGAGTTCGCGCACGATGTTGGAGACCGTCGCCGCGGACAGGCCCGTGGTCCGCGCGATCTCCGCCTGCGTGAGTGATCCGGCAAGGCGCACGGCACGTACGACCCGCTCCAGGTTGGCTCGGTGCAGCGACGACTGCGACCCTGGAGTCTCCACGACGACCTCCTGCGCGCGGGGCCGCTTCGGCGAGGCCCCGTCCAATGTCCAACTAGTGAACTCTAAGCTGAGCTGTTCGGGTCCCCTCCCGTCAAGAGGTTGAACGGTATCCGGGTCCGTGGACACGCTGATGGAGCCCTGTCCCGCACACGTGTGCGGACATGCGTGCGCCGCCCCCGCACGCCCCGGAGGGGGCGGCGAGAGCGGCGTACAGGGACGGCGGGGCGGCGCGGCGCCGAGAGCTACTTCAGGGCGCCCGCCGTGAGCCCCTGCACCACCTGGCGCTGGAAGATGATGTACGCGGCGAGCACCGGCAGCATCGCCATCACCAGCCCGGCGAAGAGACCGGACCAGTCGCCCTTGTAGCCCTGGCTCACGGCCAGCTGCACCAGGCCCTGGGTGAGCACGTGCTTGTCCGGGTCGGTGTTGAGCACCGTCGGCAGCATGTACTGGTTCCACTGCCCCAGGAAGTTGAAGATCCCCACGCTGATCAGACCGGGCTTGGCCATCGGCAGCATGATCTGGAAGAACGTCCGGGTGTGCGAGGCCCCGTCCACGAAGGCCGCCTCCGCCACCGAACTCGGCAGGGTCCGGAAGAAGGCGGTCAGGAAGAACACCGTGAATGGCAGTGAATAGGCGATGTAGACCAGGATCAGGCCGTGAATGGTGTTCAGCAGTCCCATGTTGTTCACGACGTAGAACAGCGGGACCAGGGCCAGCATGATCGGAAAACTCATGCCGCCGATGAAGAGGTAGTAGATGAAGCGGTTGCCCGGAAAGTCGAAACGGGCCAGCACATACGCCGCCATCGAACCGAGCACCAGGGTACCGACGAGCGAACCGCCCACCACCAGAACGGTGTTGAGGAAGTATTCGCTCATATTGGCTTCGGTCCAGGCCCGTGCCCAGTTGTCGAAGTGCAGCTTGTCGGGCAGCGACCAGGGCGAGCCGAAGATGGAGCCGTCGTCCTTGAAGGACGTCATCACCGCCCAGACCAGCGGCATGACCACCATGATCGCCCAGATGATCAGAACGCCGTGCGAGAAGACGTTGAGGACGGATCCGTCCTTCTTCCGTCCGCCCGGCTTTCCGGCCGGTACGCCGGCCGTGGCGAGGCCGACACCGGACTCGGCCGGAACGGGGGCGGGGGACTCGGTCGTTTTCATCGTCAGAACTCCAGCCGCTCGCGCCGGCCCAGCCGCATCACGACGGCGGCGAAGGCCAGCGTGACGATGAGCAGGGCGACGCCGATCGTGGTGGCGTAGGCGGCCTGACCGTCACGGAACGCCTTCTGGTACACGTACAGGACCATGACGGTGGTCGAGTAGTCGGGGCCGCCCGGCCCGGTCGTCATGATCTGTACGACCGCGAACGACTCCGCCCCGAGGGCGAGGATGCCCATGTACACCCAGCCGGACTGCACGGTGTCCCACAGCAGCGGCAGGGTGATCCGGAAGAAGGTGGCGAACCGGCTGGCGCCGTCCAGCAGCGCGGCCTCGTACAGGTCCGCCGGGATGGAGGCCATACCGGCCGAGAACAGGACCACGAAGAAGCCGACCGTGGACCAGACCAGCACCCCCATCACGCACCACAGCGCGAGACTCGGGTCGCCCAGCCACAGCGGCTGCACGCTGCCGAGCCCGATCCCGCGCAGCAGGGAGTTGATCGCGCCGCTGTCCGGGTTGTACGCGAAGGCGAACAGGATGGCCACGATCGCGATGGACAGCACCTGCGGGAAGAAGTAGACGATCTTGTAGAACGCGGAGCCTCGGACGCCGGAGATCGCCGGTCCGCCCCGGCGGCGCCGCCCGCCCACATTGATCATGAAGGAGAAGAACAGCGCCAGACCGATCGTCACCAGCGGTAGCACCAGGGCGAACAGCAGGCTGTGCTGCAACGACTTCCAGAAGATGTCGTCGTCGAGCATCCTCTGGTAGTTGTCGAAGCCGACCATCTGGAAATCGGGGCTCAGGCCGGTCCAGTCCGTGAACGAGTAGTAGATGGACTGGATGAACGGCCAGACGACGAAAAGCGCGTACAGCCCCAGGGGAACCGCGAGGAACCCCACGATGAACCGGTACTTGCCGTGCTGCATTGCTGCCGACCCCGATCTCTGGGCGGGTGGTACCGCTGGTGACGGATCCTCAGGACTACTGGTGCTTGTAGTGCTTGATCGACTGGTCCTTGGCGGCCTCGTCGGCGAAGCCCTGGATCTTCTTGATGGCCTCGGCCGGGGTGAGGCGGCCGGCCATCATCTCGCCGATGCCCGACACACCGATCTTCTCCTTCTGGAGCTGCACGTACCAGTCCTGGAGCCGCGGGTTCACCACGTTGGAGCCGGCCTTGTCCAGCGCCGCGACTCCGGACTTCAGTCCGGGGGTGAGGTCGATGCCGTCCGTACCGCCGTTGTACGCGGTGAGCGACTTCACCTTGGCGGTGAAGTTCTTCGAGGAGGCCTCGCTGAGCATGATGCGCAGTTGCTCCATGCCGCCCTCGGCGTTCTTGGCCTTGGCCGGGACGATGAACGGCTCGCCACCGGAGGCCCAGATGGTGCCGAACGGCATCTTGTCGGAGCTGTCGATGCCGGTGGGCGCGGAGACGGCGAGGTCGAAGTCCTGCGGGATGACGTTGGCGGACTCGTTCTCCACCCAGGAGCCGTTCGGGATGAACAGCGCCTTGCCCTTGGCCCAGGCGGTCTGCGACTGGATGTGGTCCAGACCCGGGGTGCCCTTGAGGACGTAGCCCTTCTTGTAGAGCTCGTAGTAGGCCTCGAAGCAGGTCTTGACCGCCGGGTGCTTCCAGGCGTTGGGCTCGAGGTTGTCGATGGCGTCCAGGACGTCGCGGCCGCCGACCTTCCCGATCATCGGGTAGAGCGAGAAGGGGAGGTAGTACGGGTACTTGCCGGCGTAGGTCCAGCCGGCCATGCCCTTCTTCTTGGCCTTCTCGCAGACCTTGAGCATCTCGTCCCAGGTCTCCGGGTACTTCTCGTCCAGCGAGTCCAGGGCCTTCTGCGAGTACCACACGCCGTAGACCGTGTAGGCGTAGTACAGGATCCAGACCGGCTGGCCGTCGAACTGGCCCATCTCCACGATGCCCGGGCGCAGCGTGTCGCGGACCTTCTTGCTCGGGTCGTCGTAGGACGCCGCGTCCAGCAGTGGAGTGAGGTCCGCGAGCTGGTTCTTGCCCACGAGGACGCCCATGTCCATCTGCTCCGCACCGGAGTTGTCGATGAGGTCCGGCGGGTTGCCCTGGTTGAAGCGCGGCTGGAGCGTCGACTGGATCTTCTGGATGGCGGAGAACTTGGTCTTCGCCTTGGGGAAGTTCTGCTCGTAGAGCTTCACGGCGTCCTGGGCGTACTCCTTGCCGAAGCCGCCGTCGAACAGGACGAATTCCATCTGCGCGGTGTCATTGACACCGAGCGGGTTCTTCTCGGTCTTCTTGCCCGTCTTGGCCTTGTCCTGTTCGCCACCGCCACCACCACCACTGGCGCAGGCGGACAGGAAGCCCATCGCGGGAACGCTGATGAGACCGAGTGCGGCGGACCGCTTGATCAGAGCCCGGCGGCCAACGCCTCCGTGGTTCTCGGCGGAAGTGGATCCCATGCTCAAGTCCTCGCCTTCTCCAGGACTCAGGCGGTGAACCGGATCCTCCCCGGCACCGCGGTCGGGTCAAGCTGGGTCGTGCAGGAAGTGCTTCGTGCGTCATCTACCGGGATCGGACGGAAGACAAGGAGGCGAACGCGTTTCACACGCCGAACCACCCGTTCCGACTCCCCCGGGTCCGCTTCCGGCCGTTCTCGCGGTCGCGCGGACGCCGACAGGTATAGTCCACTTCCCGTCAACTGAGCAAGATCGAGAGCAAGGTTCACCGCGGGTCTTTTCCGAGTTGAGACCTCACGCGAAACATGAGGCGCCCGTGGGCTTCCGTTGACGGAGATATCCGTGCCTTTGTGCACGAATGCCACACCCAACACCCTTGACATCACTGACCACTTGGCTCCCTACTGGTCCTTGCGTAAAGAGCTGACAACGTTGTCCGAATCCAGGGAGGGACGCCGCGCATGCAGCGCAGAGTACGGCACAGATGGGGTCCGGCGGTCGTCATCACGGCCGCCTTCGTCACGGCAGCCGGCTCGCAGGGGGCCGCGGTCGCCCTGCCCGGCAAGCCCCCGGCCGCCGACCGGGAGTTCAGCTCCTCGTTCGAGGCCGGGGATCCGGCACCGGACTGGCTGAACACGGTCGACACCGCCCCCGGCGGCGGCAAGCGCGCCGCGGGCGTGGACGGCGGCTACAGCACCGGCATCCCGGGCAATGTGGACGACCACATCACCGAGGTCCGGGCCAGCGGGGAGAACACCGGCGGCGGGGAGGTGAAGGAGAACCTCGTCGACGGCGAGTCCGGCACCAAGTGGCTGACGTTCGAGGCCACCGGATGGGTCGAGTTCGACTTCGACAAGCCGGTGAAGATCACCCGCTACGCCCTCACGTCCGCCAACGACTTCGACGGGCGCGACCCCAAGGACTGGACCCTGAAGGGTTCCACCGACGGCAAGGACTGGAAGGCCCTCGACACCCGCACCGGGGAGAACTTCTCCGAGCGGTTCCAGACCAGGACCTTCGACCTGGCCGAACCGGCCGAGTACCAGCACTTCCGGCTCGACGTCACCCGGAACAACGGCGCCTCGGGCATACTCCAGCTCGCCGATGTGCTGTTCTCCACCGGCGGCGACGACGCGCCTGTCCCGCAGGACATGCTCTCGCTGGTCGACCGCGGCCCGAGCGGCTCCCCGACCGCGAAGTCCGGCGCCGGCTACACGGGCAAGCGGGCCCTGCGGTACGCGGGCCGGCACACCGCGAAGGGCCGGGCGTACTCGTACAACAAGGTCTTCGACGTCAACGTCAAGGTGCTCCCCGACACGCAGCTGTCGTACCGCCTCTACCCGTCGATGGCCGACGGCGACCGCGACTACGACGCCACCAACGTCGCCGTCGACCTCGCCTTCACCGACGGCACCTACCTGAGCCGGCTGGGCGCGACCGACCAGCACGGCTTCACCCTGAGCCCGCAGGGCCAGGGCGCGGCCAAGACGCTGTACGTCAACCAGTGGAACAACGTGGCCTCCCGGATCGGTTCGGTCGCCGCGGGCAAGACCATCGACCGGGTCCTCCTCGCCTACGACTCCCCCACCGGCCCCGCGAAGTTCCGCGGCTGGCTGGACGACGTGGTGATCGAGCAGACGCCGCAGGAGAAGCCGAAGGCGCATCTGTCGGACTACGCGCTGACCACCCGCGGCACCAACTCCAGCGGCAGCTTCTCGCGCGGCAACAACTTCCCCGCGACCGCCCTGCCGCACGGCTTCAACTTCTGGACGCCGGTGACCAACGCGTCCTCGCTGAGCTGGCTGTACGAGTACGCGCGCGCGAACAACGACGACAACCTGCCGACGATCCAGGCGTTCAGCGCGAGCCACGAGCCGAGCCCCTGGATGGGCGACCGGCAGACCTTCCAGGTGATGCCGTCCGCCGCCGCGGGCACCCCGGACACCGGCCGCACCGCCCGCGCGCTCGCCTTCCGGCACGAGAACGAGACCGCGCGGCCGTACTACTACGGGGTGCGCTTCGAGAACGGCCTCAAGGCGGAGATGGCGCCGACCGACCACGCGGCCGTCCTGCGTTTCACCTACCCGGGCGACGACGCGAGCGTGCTGTTCGACAACGTCACCGAGCAGGCGGGCCTGACCCTGGACAAGGAGCACGGTGTCGTCACCGGCTACTCGGACGTCAAGTCCGGGCTGTCCACCGGCGCCACCCGGCTGTTCGTCTACGGCGTGTTCGACAAGCCGGTGAAGGAGGGCTCGTCGAGCGGCGTCAAGGGCTACCTGCGCTTCGACGCGGGCAAGGACCGCACGGTCACCCTGCGCCTCGCCACCTCCCTCATCAGCGTCGACCAGGCGAAGGACAACCTGCGCCAGGAGGTCCCGGACGGCGCCTCCTTCGACACCGTGAAGGCGTCCGCCCAGCGGACCTGGGACAAGCTGCTCGGCAAGGTGGAGGTCCAGGGCGCCACGCCCGACCAGCTGACCACGCTCTACTCCAGCATGTACCGGCTGTACCTGTACCCGAACTCCGGCTTCGAGAAGGTCGGCGGGAAGGACCAGTACGCCTCCCCGTTCTCGCCGATGCCCGGCCAGGACACGCCGACCCACACCGGCGCGGCGATCGTCGACGGCAAGGTGTACGTCAACAACGGCTTCTGGGACACCTACCGGACCACCTGGCCGGCGTACTCACTGCTGACGCCCGGTCAGGCCGGTGAGATGGTCGACGGCTTCGTGCAGCAGTACAAGGACGGCGGCTGGACCTCCCGCTGGTCCTCCCCCGGCTACGCCGACCTGATGACCGGCACCTCCTCGGACGTGGCCTTCGCGGACGCGTACGTCAAGGGCGTGCCGATGGACGCGAAGGCGGCCTACGACGCGGCCCTGAAGAACGCCACCGTGGTGCCGCCGTCCTCGGGCGTGGGCCGCAAGGGCATGGCCACCTCGCCCTTCCTCGGCTACACCAGCACGGCCACCGGTGAGGGCCTGTCCTGGGCGATGGAGGGCTACGTCAACGACTACGGCATCGCGAAGATGGGCGAGGCCCTCTACAGGAAGACGGGCGAGAAGCACTACAAGGAGGAGGCCGACTACTTCCTCAACCGGGCCCAGGACTACGTGAACCTGTTCGACTCCCGGGTCGGCTTCTTCCAGGGCCGCAACGCCCGGGGCGACTGGCGCCTCGACGCCTCGAAGTACGACCCGCGCGTGTGGGGCTACGACTACACGGAGACCAACGGCTGGGGCTACGCCTTCACCGCCCCGCAGGACAGCCGAGGCCTGGCGAACCTGTACGGCGGGCAAAAGGGCCTGGCGGACAAGCTCGACACGTACTTCACCACTCCCGAGACGGCCTCCCCGGAGTTCGTCGGGTCCTACGGCGGCGTCATCCACGAGATGACCGAGGCGCGGGACGTGCGGATGGGCCAGTACGGCCACTCCAACCAGGTCGCCCACCACGTGAACTACATGTACGACGCGGCGGGGCAGCCGTGGAAGGCGCAGGCGAACGTCCGTGAGGCGCTCTCCCGGCTGTACGTCGGCAGCGAGATCGGCCAGGGCTACCACGGCGACGAGGACAACGGCGAGCAGTCGGCCTGGTACCTGTTCTCCGCGCTCGGCTTCTACCCGCTGGTCATGGGCAGCGGCGAATACGCCATCGGCTCCCCGCTGTTCACCAAGGCGACGGTGCATCTGGACGGCGGGCGCGATCTGGTGATCCAGGCCCCGAAGAACAACGCGAAGAACGTGTACGTGCAGGGCGTGCGGTTCAACGGCAAGGCGTGGAACTCGACGAGCCTGCCCCACTCCCTGCTGTCCAAGGGCGGTGTCCTCCAGTTCGACATGAGTCCGCGGCCCTCGTCGTGGGGCACGGGCAAGGACGCGGCGCCGGCGTCGATCACGACCGGCGACAAGGCGCCGAGCCCGCGGGCGGACGTGCTGAAGGGCGACGGGGCGCTGTTCGACGACACCTCGTCGACGGAGGCCGCGGTGACGACGGTGGACCTGCCGGTGGCCGGCCCCGTCAAGGCCGTCCAGTACACCCTGACCTCGTCCGCCGACCACACCAAGGCTCCGGCCGGCTGGACCCTCCAGGCGTCCGCGGACGGCACGACCTGGAAGACGGTGGACCAGCGCTCGGGCGAGTCCTTCGCCTGGGGCAAGCAGACCCGCCCCTTCACGATCGCCGCACCGGGCACCTACCAGAAGTACCGCCTGGTCCTGGACGGCGCGTCTACGCTGGCGGAGGTGGAGCTGCTGGCCTGACACACCCACGGCATCCGGCATGAGCAAGGGGCGGGCCCGCCGGGCCCGCCCCTTCGTGCCGTCCCGGGGAACGGTCAGCCCGTGACGACGGTCTGGACTACGTTGTCGCACCATGGTGTCGCCACAAGCGGGCTCCACCTGTACGCGGCGTCGCCCAACGGGAGGGCGAGGTGGGGGCGGCCCGGACGGCAGGTTCCGGTCCGCCGTCATGGGAGCGCTCCCACCTCACTTGCCAGTGAAGCTAGCGCGGACGGCGGCGGCTGTAAACGTCTGGTGCGAAAGAGCGAGGGCCGCACCCCCGTGACCGGGGATGCGGCCCAACTGCCCTACCGGATCCGCTACTTGCCGATCAGGTTGCGCAGGACGTACTGCATGATGCCGCCGTTGCGGTAGTAGTCCGCCTCACCGGGGGTGTCGATGCGGACGACCGCGTCGAACTCGACACCGCTGTCGGTGGTGACCTTCATCGTGCTCGGCGTGCGGCCGTCGTTGAGCTCGGCGACACCGGTGATGGAGAAGGTCTCCCCGCCGGTCAGGCCGAGGGACTCGGCTGTCCGACCCTCCGGGAACTGGAGCGGCAGGACGCCCATGCCGATGAGGTTCGAGCGGTGGATGCGCTCGTAGGACTCGGCGATGACGGCCTTGACGCCGAGCAGCGCGGTGCCCTTCGCGGCCCAGTCGCGGGACGAGCCGGAGCCGTACTCCTTGCCGGCCAGGACGACCAGCGGGATGCCCTGCTCGATGTAGTTGCGCGAGGCGTCGTAGATGAAGGAGACCGGCGCGCCGTCCTGGGTGAAGTCGCGGGTGTAGCCGCCTTCCGTGCCCGGCGCGATCTGGTTGCGCAGGCGGATGTTGGCGAACGTGCCGCGGATCATGACCTCGTGGTTGCCACGGCGGGAGCCGTAGCTGTTGAAGTCGCGGCGCTCGACGCCGTGCTCGGTGAGGTACTGGCCCGCCGGGGTGTCGGCCTTGATGGCACCGGCCGGGGAGATGTGGTCGGTGGTGACCGAGTCGCCCAGCTTGGCGAGCACCCGGGCGCCGGCGATGTCCGCGACCGGGGCCGGGTCCATCGTCATGCCCTCGAAGTACGGGGGCTTGCGGACGTAGGTGGACTCGGTGTCCCACTCGAAGGTGTTGCCGGTCGGGATCGGCAGCGACTGCCACTGGGCGTCGCCGGCGAACACGTCGGAGTAGGACTTGGAGAACATGTCCTCGCCGATGGCGTTGGCCACGACGTCGTTGACCTCGGCCTCGCTCGGCCAGATGTCCTTCAGGTGGACCGGGTTGCCGTCCTGGTCGACACCGAGGGCGTCCCGGGTGATGTCCACCTTCATGGAGCCGGCGATGGCGTAGGCGACGACCAGCGGCGGGGACGCCAGGTAGTTCATCTTGACGTCGGGGTTGATCCGGCCCTCGAAGTTGCGGTTGCCGGAGAGGACCGAGGTGACCGCGAGGTCGTGCTCGTTGACGGCCTTGGAGACCTCCTCCGGCAGCGGGCCGGAGTTGCCGATGCAGGTGGTGCAGCCGTAGCCGACGAGGTTGAAGCCCAGCTTGTCCAGGTACGGGGTCAGGCCGGCCTTGTCGTAGTAGTCCATGACGACCTTGGAGCCCGGCGCCAGCGTGGTCTTGACCCACGGCTTGCGGGTCAGGCCCTTCTCCACCGCCTTCTTGGCCACCAGCGCGGCGGCGACCATGACGTACGGGTTGGAGGTGTTGGTGCAGGAGGTGATGGCCGCGACGGTGACCGCGCCGTGGTCCAGCTCGTAGGTGGTGCCGTCGGGGGCGGTGACCTGGACCGGGTTGGTCGGTGTGCCGTTGGGGTGGACGGCCGGGGCGTCGGAGGCCGGGAAGGACTCCACGCCCGCCTCGTCGACGCTGTCGACGTAGTTGCGGACGTCCTGCTTGAACTGCTCGGCGGCGTTGGCCAGGACGATGCGGTCCTGCGGACGCTTGGGGCCGGCGATGGAGGGCACGACGGTGGACAGGTCCAGCTCGAGCTTCTCGGAGTAGTCCGGCTCGGCGTTCGGGTCCAGCCAGAGGCCCTGCTCCTTGGCGTACGCCTCGACGAGCGCGAGCTGCTGCTCGGGGCGGCCGGTCAGGCGCATGTAGTTGATGGTCTCGTCGTCGATCGGGAAGATCGCGGCGGTGGAGCCGAACTCCGGCGACATGTTGCCGATGGTGGCGCGGTTGGCCAGGCTCGTCGCGGCCACGCCCTCGCCGTAGAACTCGACGAACTTGCCGACCACGCCGTGCTTGCGCAGCATCTCGGTGATGGTCAGCACCAGGTCGGTGGCGGTGGTGCCGGTGGGCAGCTCGCCGGTGAGCTTGAAGCCGACGACCCGCGGGATCAGCATGGAGACCGGCTGGCCGAGCATGGCGGCCTCGGCCTCGATGCCGCCGACGCCCCAGCCGAGGACGCCGAGGCCGTTGACCATGGTGGTGTGCGAGTCGGTGCCGACGAGCGTGTCGGGGTACGCCTTGCCCTCGCGGACCATGACGACACGGGCCAGGTGCTCGATGTTGACCTGGTGGACGATGCCGGTGCCGGGCGGGACGACCTTGAACTCGTCGAAGGCGGTCTGGCCCCAGCGCAGGAACTGGTAGCGCTCCTTGTTGCGGCCGTACTCGAGCTCGACGTTCTGCTTGAAGGCGTCGTTGGTGCCGAACTTGTCGGCGATGACGGAGTGGTCGATGACCAGCTCGGCCGGGGCCAGCGGGTTGATCTTCGCCGGGTCGCCACCGAGCTCCTTGACGGCCTCGCGCATGGTGGCGAGGTCGACGACACAGGGCACGCCGGTGAAGTCCTGCATGATCACGCGGGCCGGCGTGAACTGGATCTCCTGCGACGGCTTGGCCTGGGAGTCCCAGCCGCCGAGGGCACGGATGTGGTCGGCGGTGATGTTCGCGCCGTCCTCGGTGCGGAGCAGGTTCTCCAGCAGCACCTTCAGGCTGTAAGGCAGTCGGGCCGAGCCCTCGACCTTGTCAAGCCGGAAGATCTCGTACGACTCGTCGCCCACGTGCAGCGTGCTGCGGGCGTCGAAGCTGTTCGCCGACACGGCAGTCTCCTTCATTCATGTGCGCCTACCACCACGATCCTGCCGCCACGGCATCTCGACCGATCCAGTAAGGTAAGACTTAGTTAGGTAAGCCTTACCGAGTGGCGACTGTGGTGCACCCCGGCAGATATCTCGATGTCGAGATAACTCTAGTACATGGGGGCCGAATGGTCATGCGCGGACCGGGGCCGGACTGGCCGACGGGCGCCCGACCCCCCAGGGTGGGTACGCCACCCGGCCGCAGGAATCGACACCTGGACTCACAAAGCGCGCGTCGCACCCTCCGCGACCGAAGCGGCGGCACGACGCGAGGCGCCTGCCCCGCACCCCGCTCACCACGCACCGCACCGCGGCAACCACCGCACACCGCCACGGAACATCGATGGACGTACCCGGAGCACCCGGAACGCCCGTAATGCCCGGAACGCCTAGACCTTTCGGGTGACATCGAACCCTTTGGCCCAGGGCTCACTGACGGCTCATCACCCGAATGGACCCCCCAAGAGGCGCCATCTCATATCTGAGATAACCTCAACCCCATGGCAGACGACTACCTCGTACGCATCGGCAAGCTCATCCGTGACGCTCGGCAGCACCGGGGCTGGACGCAAGCACAGCTGGCCGAGGCGCTCGGCACCAGCCAGAGCGCCGTCAATCGCGTCGAGCGCGGCAACCAGAACATCAGCCTTGAGATGATCGCCCGCATCGGCGAAGCCCTGGACAGCGAGATCGTCTCGCTGGGCTACGCGGGCCCCATGCACCTGCGAGTGGTGGGCGGCCGCCGGCTCTCCGGCGCGATCGACGTGAAGACGAGCAAGAACGCGTGCGTGGCGCTGCTGTGTGCCTCACTGCTCAACAAGGGGCGCACGGTGCTGCGCCGGGTGGCCAGGATCGAGGAGGTGTACCGCCTGCTGGAGGTGCTGAACTCCATCGGCGTACGCACCCGCTGGATCAACGACGGCACCGACCTGGAGATCGTGCCTCCGGCCCACCTCGACCTGGACGCCATCGACGCCGAGGCCGCTCGCCGTACGCGGTCCATCATCATGTTCCTCGGGCCGCTGCTGCACTGGATGGACCACTTCAAGCTGCCCTACGCGGGTGGTTGCGACCTCGGCACGCGGACCATCGAGCCGCACATGATCGCGCTGCGCCGGTTCGGTCTCGACATCACCGCGACCGAGGGCCAGTACCACGCCGTGGTGGACCACGATGTCCGCCCGGACCGCCCGATCGTGCTGACCGAGCGCGGCGACACCGTGACCGAGAACGCGCTGCTGGCCGCGGCGCGCCACAACGGCGTGACCGTCATCCGCAACGCCTCCTCCAACTACATGGTCCAGGACCTGTGCTTCTTCCTGGAGGCGCTCGGCGTCAGGGTCGAGGGCATCGGCACCACCACGCTCACCGTGCACGGCGTGCCCAACATCGACGTCGACGTCGACTACTCCCCCTCCGAGGACCCGGTGGAGGCGATGAGCCTGGTGGCCGCCGCCGTCGTCACCGAGTCGGAGCTGACGGTGCGCCGGGTGCCGATCGAGTTCCTGGAGATCGAGTTGGCGGTCCTGGAGGAGATGGGCCTCGACCACGACCGCACGCCCGAGTACTTCGCCGACAACGGCCGCACCCGGCTGGTGGACCTCACCGTCCGGCCCTCCAAGTTGGAGGCGCCGATCGACAAGATCCACCCGATGCCGTTCCCCGGCCTGAACATCGACAACGTCCCGTTCTTCGCGGCGATCGCGGCCTCCGCGCAGGGCAAGACGCTGATCCACGACTGGGTCTACGACAACCGCGCGATCTACCTGACCGACCTCAACCGCCTCGGCGGCCGCCTGCAACTCCTCGACCCGCACCGGGTCCTGGTCGAGGGCCCCACCCGCTGGCGCGCCGCCGAGATGATGTGCCCGCCGGCCCTGCGCCCCGCCGTGGTCGTCCTCCTGGCCATGATGGCCGCGGAGGGCACGTCGGTGCTGCGCAACGTGTACGTCATCAACCGCGGCTACGAGGACCTCGCGGAGCGGCTGAACTCGATCGGGGCACAGATCGAGACCTTCCGGGACATCTGAGCAACGGCTGCCGCCGCACCCTATGTGACCTGCGCGAATGCGGGTCTGGAAGGGGTGCGGCGGCGCCTCTGGGACTTCTCTGGGACTTTGGGCCGGGGCCGGGCTGTTCCCAGTCGCTTGGGAGCTACCCGAAGACGGCGTCTATGGCGGCGCTGCCACGTGCGCCCGCGCGGGGCAGGAAGTGGGCGTACTTCCGGAGCGTGAACCCGGGGTCCGAGTGGCCGAGCCACCGAGCCAAGGAGACGACCGACTCGCCGGCCTCCAACTGCTCGGAGGCGTAGAAGTGACGCAGGGCGTGGTAGCCGTGCTCTCGCGAGGGCTCCCACACGCGGGCTCCGTCCGGAGCGCTCTCCTCCAGCGGGGCGATCACGCCGGCCTCGGCCAGAGCGGGCTTCCAGACGTAGGAGTTGAAGTAGTTCCGGTTGATCGCTTTGTGCTCGCGTCCGGTCACCAGGAGGTTGTACGTCCTCGGCCGGCGATGCTTGGCTTCCACCGGTGTCTGCGGGGGGCTCGGGTCGTCCCACGGCATGGTGATCGGCACGGGCGCGAAGAGGTCGATGTGCCGCCACAGGGCCTTGGCCACGCTGGGAGGCAAGGGCACGTCACGCACCTTGCGCCCCTTGGGAAGTGCGAAGCACAGCTTCGTCCGCACCATCTTGACCTGCCGTCGGATCCGGACGACGTCTTGATCGAAGTCGATGTCCTCCCTGGCCAGGCCGAACGCCTCGCCTTGCCGGAGCCCGAGTCCCGCACCGATCTCGATGAGGACTCGGTAGCGCTCCGGCAGAGCGGCACGCACCGCAAGCACTCGCTCTGGCGGCCACGCTTCGACCCGCCCGGGAGCGGCTGCCGGAGGTCGAACCGTACTGGCGCGGCAGGGGTTGCGTGCGAGCCGGCGGTCTTCGACGGCCGCCTGCAGGATGCCGGACAGCGTCGCCCAGACGAGCCGGATGGAGGTGGGACCGAGGTCCTTCTCCAACCGCTTCTTCCAGCTCCGCAGCGCTTCCGTTCCGACGCTGTTGAGCGGCAGCGCGCCGAGGTGGGGGACAATGTGCCGACGTACCCGCTGTTCGATGCGCTCCAGGGTGGACGGGTCACCGCTCTGGGTGGGCCACCAGTGGGCCGAGACGTAGTCCTTGAGGGAGATGGCTCCGTCGCGTGGATCGACGAACTCGCCTCGACGTGCGTCGGTCTGGGCCTGGGCGAGCCAGGTCTTGGCGTCCTGGAGCGTGTCGAAGGACCGGTCCTTGACTCCGGGGATGCCCTTGACGCGGTAGCGAGTGGACTTGCCGTACAGGGCTGTGCGTTCGCGCTTGCCGGTCTCCGGGTTGGGACGCTTCTTCAGCCATCGGTCTTCTATGTAGCCGGCCAGGTGAGCCTCCTTTGTCGATGGGTGGCTGAGCGGCGTTCTGCGGCGCGGGACGTATCAGGCGTCGAGGAAGGCGCCGGACTTGCGCTGCGGTGCTGCGGTCAGAGGGCTGAGAGCCGGGTTGGAGCGGGAGTCGGCCTGCTCCTGTTCGCGGATCCAGGCGTCGAGGGCGTTCCGTCGGTACATGACGCGACCGCGAGGCCCCATCCGGAAGCTGGGCGGTCCCTGCCGTCGGTGCCGCCAGACATAGAGCGTGTGCGGTGAGAGGCCGAGGTACTCGGCAGCGTCCTTCACGGTCAGGAACGCTGCGCGCGCAGCCTGGGGGGCCGGGCGAGAGGCGAAAGGAGCTGGCAACGGTTGCGTGGACATGAAAGGCTTTCTGTGAGATGCGAGGTCGCGCCCGTGGAGATTTCAGGGACAGCGAATATCGACCCGATCACTTGCGCACGGGCACGGTCAGAGCAGCACGTAACTTCTGACTCTTTTTCCTCCCAGGAGGGGCAGGGGCTTTTATGCGGAGCCGATGAGGGAAGTTCCTCTCACGAAATAGACATAGGTCGGCCCGGAAAGAACGACGGGCGTTCCGGGATGCTCAATGCTCCGGAGGATCGCCGGTTTGGCCAACCGGCGATCGTCGGCTATGTTGCCCCGCCTCGACCGCCTTCTGAGGCTTGCCGGCATCACCAAGGAGGGCGTGCGGGGGTATACCGAGGGCGGTGGCGATGGCCACGAGGTCGTCGACGTCGCAGCGCCGGACCTGGCGTTCGATGCGGGAGAGCTGGGTGAAGGTCATGGGCCGGCCGAGGGCTGTGACGCGAGCGGCGAGCTGGCGCTGCGAGTAGCCGCGGGCTACGCGAAGGCGCTCGATGGTCCGTGCGGCGGCCTGTCCTGCGGGACCGATTTCGAGGGGTCGCGGTGGCATTGGTGTGTTGTAGCTTGCTTTTCCAAGCGTGGGAAGCACTTACCTGTCTGCTGTGAGCGATGCTCCGCACGCCTGTTTTTACAGGAGCGATTTCCCTCACCGGCGATCTGGGTTTACTGTCTTTCCGGCCCAGCGCAATCAGTACAGAGTTCTAGAACCAACTCTGGACTTTTGCACCCTGGGTGTGGCTGTGTTGTCCACACCCCGGCGCGCTGCCGGACAACGCCCCGATCCGTGACGAAGGTGGTTGATCGACATCGCCCGTATCCGCACCATCAAGCCCGAAGCGTTCTACTCCGAGTCCCTTGCGATGGTGTCCCTCTCCGCCGAGCGGACCTTCTTCGGGCTCCTCACCCAGGCCGACGACCGCGGCCGGTTCCGCGATCAGGCCGCGGTGATCGCCGGCCTGCTGTGGTCCCTGCGTCCGGGTCACGGCCCCATGGGCGTCGAGGACGACCTCAGCCAGCTCCAGAGCGCCGGGCTGATCTGCCGCTACGAGGGCGGCGACGGGAAGCGGTACCTGCACATCGTCACCTTCGACCGCCACCAGAAGATCAACCGGCCCAGCGGAGTACGCCACCCCGACTGCCCCCAGCACGACTTGGGCCTCCCACGTGAGCCCTCACCGGTGACACACGGAGGAGTCACGGAGCCCTCAGTGAGTCCTCCGGGAGGCAGGTCGGAGAACGCACCAGCGGGAGAAAGCACAGGTCAGACCCCACTCACGGAGCCCTCATCGCGCGCTCAGGGAGGACTCACTGAGCCCTCCGGGAGCCCTCACGGTCCGGATCTAGGATCTAGGAACAGGGATCTAGGATCTACCCCTTCGGGGGGCGCGGGCGCCCCCGCACCCCAGACCGTCTCGGCGAACGTCCTCATCGGCGAATACGTCGCCGCGTGCACCGAGCGCCCGCCCTCCAGCGTGCTGGGGCACCTCGGGCGCGAGGTCAGGACTCTCCTCGCGGAAGGCATAGACCCCGACCACATCCGAGCCGGACTGACCCGGCACCGGACCAAGGGATTGCACCCGAGCGTGTTGCCCAGCCTCGTCCACGAAGCGATGAACGCGACCCCGCGTACCGCCTCCCACCAGGCATGGACGAATCCTGCCGACACCGCAGCCGCCTACGGAGGTGAACTCTGAGCACCACGACCGCCACACGCACCCGCCCACCGCAGGCCGGTGGCCGGGCGATGGCTCGCCTCGGCGCAATCCTGACCGCCCGCGGCATCGACCCCGAAGCCGTCGCAGCGGGCCCGCCGAACGAAGCGGTCAACGCACTGGAGACGGCAGCCGCCCGCATCCCCGCCCGCTACCGAAACGCCCTCACCGACCACCCCCAAGTCACCGCCTGGGTCGACGAGATCACGCGCACCGGACGCCCTGGCCCGGCCGGCGCACCCGGCATCTCGGAGGGCCCCTCACTGCTGATCGCCGGCCCCACCGGCACCGGCAAGACCCACCAGGCATACGGCGCCATCCGCGCGCTCCTCGCCCGTGGCGTCCGCCTGCGCTGGGAAGCCACCACCACCGCCGACCTCTACGCCCGCCTGCGCCCCCGCGCCGGCCACGACGCCGAACGCGACCTGCAGACCCTGGCTCGCTGCCCGCTGCTGCTCCTGGACGACCTCGGCGCGGCCAAGACCAGCGAGTGGACCGAGGAGCTGACCTACCGGCTCATCAACCACCGGTACGAGCACCTGCTCCCCACCCTCATCACCACCAACCTCCCCACCGCCGAGCTGCGCACCACCCTCGGCGACCGCGTCGCCTCCCGCCTCGCCGAGATGACCGACCGCGTCATCCTCGCCGGCCCCGACCGACGCCGCCACCACCCGGCCTGACCTTCCATGAGGTCCGGCCGCCGCACGGCCAGACCCGAAGCGCGCGGTCATCCGGAATCGGGGACCGGCCTCGTCGGGGACCGAGCCAGGGGACCGGGGACCGGTCCCAACGGCATGGGGACCACCTGGGACCGACGCAGCGACCACGCGGGGACCGGGCGTCCCATCCGGGGACCGTGGCCACCCGAACGGGGACCGGTCCCCAACGGACCTATGGGATACGGGGACCGGTCCCCGGCAAAGCAGCAGGTCACCGCCCTACAAGGCCGCGGAAAGCGGTCCCGCGATGCAGCCGTAAGTCGATTGCCGGGCACCGGGACCACGTGTCCCCCGCCTCTCCGGGATCAGCAAACCGGCGATCGACAGCACGCGGTCCCCGAACGTGATGAGCCACAGGAACCGGGGACCGGTCCCCGCCCTGAGCCCACTCCGGAGCACAGGACCACCCCGCACCGTCCCGCACCCCAGTCTTCCCTCCATGCAAGCCCCGCCGGCCACAGCACGAGACATGACCCAAACCACCCGCCCAGAGAGTCCATGAACCAGCCACAGCACGAAACCGCCGACGACATGCGTCCGAAGACCACCAGCCTGGCCCCAAGCGGAGCAAGTTGGAGGTCCGGACACTCCCCCGCAGGGGGTGCGCCCGAACCCGACCCTGCCCCGGGGGTGGCGGGGTCCTCCCGACGCCAGGGGACGCCGGGAGAAGAGGCTGCGGCCGAGGGCGGACCGCAGCCGGGCAAGGCCGGCCACAAGGCCAGGGCCGGGAAGGGCAAGCCGCGCCCGCGCGACAAAAAGCAGCGCCCCGCCCACAGCGTCCGCCTCAACGAGCACGAACTCGCCATCATCCAGTCCGGCGCCGACCACGTCGGCATGAGCGTGGCCGGGTTCCTGGCCCATTCCGCCCTGGCCGCCGCCCGCGACCAGTCCCGCACCGCAGCCGCCATCGCCACCGAGCGCGATGTCCTGACCGCGCTGTTCGGCGTACGTCGTCAGCTCGGCTGGGCCGGTAGCAACGTCAACCAGATCGCCAAGGCCCTCAACTCCGGTGCTGAAGCACCGCACTTCGCCGCCGCCCTCACCGATCTGCGACGCGCCGCGCAGGCCGTCCAACGGGCGGCCGACAGGATCACCAACCGGCGGGAGGACGAAGCGGCTTGATCCCCCGGGTCCACCAGCAGGGCAGCAACACCCTCGGTCTACTGCACTACCTGTACGGCAAGGGCACCCACGAGGAACACATCGATCCCCACCTGGTCGCCTCCTTCGACAACATGGCCCCCGACCCCGGCCGCGACCCCTCGGTGACGAAGAAGGACCTCCAGCGTCTCCTCGACCAGCCCCTGTCCCTCCTCGGCCCCGGGCAGCGCCCGGACAAGCACGTCTGGCACTGCTCCGTGCGGGCCGCCCCCGACGACCCGGTCCTCAGCGACGGGCAGTGGGCCGAGATCGCCCGCCGCATGGTCGCCGCCACCGGCATCGACCCCGGCGACGGCGCCGGCTGCCGCTGGGCCGCCGTCCGCCACGCCGAGGACCACATCCACATCATCGCCACCCTCGTCCGGGAGGACGGCCGCCGCCCGGACCACCACCGCTCCGGCAAGCGCGCCCAGGCCGAGGCCCGCCTCATCGAAGCCGACTACGGCCTGCACCGCGTCACCCCTGGTGATGGCACCGCCGCCAAGCGGCCCACCAGCGCCGAACGCCACAAGGCCGAGCGCCAGGGCAGGGAGCGCACCGTGCGGGAGGAGCTGCGCGAAACCGTCCGCCGCGCGGTGGCCGGTGCCGCCACCGAGACCGAGTTCTTCGACCGGCTCAAGGCCGCCGGACTTCTGGTCCGCACCAGCGTGCTGCCCTCCGGTGACCTGCGCGGCTACACCGTCGCGATGCCCGGCGACCGCAACAAGGACGGCGAACCGGTCTTCTACGCAGGCTCGACGCTCGCCCCCGATCTGTCCCTGCCCCGCATCCGGGACCGGTTCGACGCGACTGGAGTCGCGGCGGCGCCGGACAGCACCCATCGTCAGGACCATCCCCCGCGGCGGCCCGCACCGTTCGCCGCGCGGCGCACCGCCACACACGCGGCATGGGCGGCCCTGCTCGTAATCGACCACGGCGACGACGGCGCCGCGGCAGCGCAGATCGCCGCCACCGGCGAGGTCCTCGACGCCCTCGCCAAGACCTCCGCCCTCCACACCCGCCAGCAGCTACGCGAAGCGGCCTGGGCGTTCGAACGGGCCTCCCGCTCCCACACTCGAGCAGAGTTCCGTCACAGCCAGCAGCTGCGACGCGCAGCCCGGGACCTGGTCTACAGCGGCCCGGCACTCGGCCGGGGCGAGGACGGCGCCACCACCGCCATGCTGATCGACACGCTCTTCTTCCTCGCCCTCGCCGCCGCACACTGGCACGCCCAGCGTCAGCACGCCCAGCAAGCCGCAGCCGCCCGGCAGGCCGCCACCCACCTCCAGGCCGCGTACGCCGCGGCCAGCGAGGAATCGACGGCCCGCCTGCGAGCCCAGGGCCTGCGCTTGGCCCAGCCCGTACGCGACTGGTCCGCCACCCTTCTGCGCACCACCGCGCCACAGATCGCCGAGCGGGTGCTCGGCGAACCGGGCTGGCCCGCCCTGGCAGCCACCATCACGCACGCCTACCAGGCCGGCCACGACCCACGAGCGCTGCTGCACGAAGCCGTCGCCCAGCGCGAACTGCACACCGCCGAGTCCGCCAGCGACGTCCTCGTCTGGCGTCTGCGACGCATGGCCGACCTGCCCGCCAACGTGACGGTGATCCCCCAACACAGCACCCGGGCCACGGACTCACCGCCCTACGCTGCCCCACTCGGACCCGTCTCCATCGCTGTCGACCAGCACCGCCGACACCGCAGGTAATCACCAGCAACCGCGGGGCCGTTCACCGCAACGAACGGCCCCGCGGGAAAGACGAACACAAGCTGGCCCCTACCAGTCGGCTACCGGCGCCCTACGGTCACGTCGCCCTCACGCGAACAAGGCCGGCCTCCGGTCCACCTACCGCACAACCCGGACTACAGGGGCGGCCTGGTCGAGGGCCGCGGCGACGTCTTCGGGGATGCCGGGGCGGAACTGGCGGTAGTACCCGGTGGTTCCGGTGAACAGGCTCATGTGGGCCGCCGTCCTGTGAGGTGCTGGATGGATGCAGCTGACGGTTGCCGCCGGTTCCTCGTGCCGGACTGCCTCCCGCCGCCCCGCTGCTACGGTCGCGTGTATGACGCTCTCGGTCTCCACGGGTCAGGCTGTTGACCTACGGGTGCAGCCGGTTGACGAGGTTCTTGATCGCGTCGCGCGGTCTCTCCAGGTGCGCCTGCTCCCGGATACGGTGGTGCGCAAGCGCCGGTCCGTGGGAGCCCGGACAGACCGCGATACCTGGGTCCGGGTCGAGCGGCGCTCGCCCGACAAGATCGCCGATCAAGGGTGGAACGGCACCGAGTGTGCCGCCCGTCTGGAAGGCGTCGCCCAGCCGACGTGGCAGGGGTGTGTGGTCTGGCGGGACGCGGATGGACCGGCGATGTGGCGGGCCGACGAAACCGGCCTCCTGCCGGCCGCTCCCGTCGGAAGCGCCGCCTTGAGCGAAGCCCCGGAACTGTCGGATGAGTGGTGGGAGGCGTTGAACGCCTCGCTGGACGCGCTGGCGGCTCACAGGACGAGGCGGGTCGCCACACCGGACACCGACACCATCACCCAGGAACTGGTCACCGAGTCCATCCGAGGTGCCTTCTCCGGCGACTTCGATACGGCCGTCCAGCGATGGGTGCCGGCCCACGCGGACCTGAACTGGGCCAACGTGACCGCTCCGGTGTTCAGTCTCTTCGACTGGGAGGACTGGGGGAACGCACCGCAGGGGCTGGACTCCGCCTCACTGTGGGCGAGTTCGCTTGCCGTCCCCGCTTTGGCCGATCGCGTACGGCAGGAGCGCCGGCGCGACTTCGAGAGCCGGGACGGCAGGCTGATGACGTTGTTCGTCTGCTCGAAGATCCTCGGGCCGTACGCGCATCCGGAGGACCCTCGGCTGGAACCCGCGCGGCGCATGGCCGAGCAGGTCATCGAGGAGCTTCAGGCGGGCTGACCCTGCGAGCGGTCACGAAGGAGTCTTCGGTACTCCTGGATGGTCCGCTCCTCGACCTCGCCGGTCAGGGCGCCGACGAGTTCGCCCAGATGGGCGGGGTCGTCGGTGCCCACGGCAACGGAGCTGACCCGCGGGAGGTGATAGGCGGCCCGGAAGGCTGCCTGCACGCGGGAGAGCCGGCTGCTGTCCCGTAGAAAGGCGCGCGGGTCGATCCTGGTCCACACCGAGGCGCTGACGCTGCCTCCGAAGGGGCTCATCCCCCACACCGCACCGTCGCCCAGGTCCCATGCCTTGATGAGGGCGTCCGCGGCATCGAGCGTTCTGACTCCGACCAACAGGCCGGCGCGGACCATGAGGACCGACGGCCTCGGTGCGGTCGGGTCGATCAGGTTCAGCAGCAGTGACGGGTTCCAGGACGCGACGCCCCAGGCGGCGCACAGTCCTTTCGCCGCAGCGTCGTCGAGGGCGGTGCACGCCTGCACCAGCACGTCCCGATCATGCGGGGCGGCCTCACGGAGTGAGTGTTCCGGGTTGTGCAGGAACACCAGGTCGGGCTCCCGCCCGAGGTCCTCGGCCGCCTGTTCCACCGCCGCGTGCAGTCGTACGGGATCCAGGCAGTGCTCCCCGCCGTCCGGCCCCGGGAAGTATCCGACCTTCGTGGAGACCGTGAACTTCGGCAGCAGGTCACCGGCTGTCCGCGCCAGGATCCGATGCGAGCGGAAGCCGCGGTAGTTGGTGCTGGTGTCGAGCGCGGTGACACCGAGATCAAGCGCTCCGGTCAGGAGACGGCGCTCGTGACGAGACCGGTGTAGCCCGAGGACAACTCGGGTGTCAGCACCGCGCACAGCTCCTCCTTCACCAGGATCTCGGCCAGCTCCATCACTTCGGCCCCGACGACGGCCGCGGCCCGCTCCAGCGGGACCGGCCTGCCGCTCAGCAGCGTCCGCAGCGCGGGCAGGGCCTTGGCCGTGAGGGTCAGCTTCTTCCCTGCGGCCACCACGTCGACGGTCTCCCCGTTCTCCAGAACCCGGGGAGGGAAGTGGGTGGTGCACACCACGCCGTCGAGCGGCCCGAGGATGTCGAGGAACGGCACGTGGCGCGGCAGCGCCGTCTCCTGCTCGTACGCGGTCAGGAAATCGGCCGGAGACCGTTCGCCGACCAGCGTGGTGGCGGCCTCGGTCAGGGCCTCGCTGTCGGGCTCGTGCCAGCGGTCCAGGTCGTGCCGGAAGATCTCGTGTTCGCGGCACCAGTCGGCCAGCCAGGCGAGCCAGCTCGCTCCGGTGCGCTTGGTGATGCCGAACGTGACGTGAAGGCTCTTTCCCGAGCCGCTGCCGGTCCGGGTCGCCTGATGCCAGTGCCCTCGGGGGATGTGCATGACGTCGCCGGCCTTCAGGAGGCCGGACCAGATGATCTCGTCGCTCGGGGTGTTGTTGGGGTCGGAGTCCCGGTACATGGGGACCTTGCGGGAGGCCGAGCGCACCTCCCACTCCTTCTCGCCCGCGAGCTGCACGATCACGACGTCGTGGTCGTCCCAGTGCAGGGGGAAGCCGGCGGCGTCGTTCGTCGTCAGGTACGCGTTGACCTGCACGCGCTCGTGGGACCACCACTGCAACGCCCGGCACGCGACCTCCATCGTCGGATCGAAGACGTTGGCCTGGTCGAGGATGAGCGTCGCGCCTTCCCGCAGGAGCCTTCCGAGGCTGCGCATGTTGACCATGGGGATGCTCTGGCCCCGGGGGCTGACGCTGTCGGTGTAGTAGACGGCCGGGTGCACCTCCTCGCCCTTCTGGAAGCACCGGAACTGCGGGCGGTTGAGGCTCCTGCGCATCGCGATGTCGAGCAGGCGGTTCGGAGTCAGAAGGCGGGAGACGAGTGCGGGGTCGTCCATGCTCCCCCGTACGAAGCTCTTGCCCAGCTCCTCCGCTCCGCTCCACCCGAGCGCTGTCTCGATGGCGCTGATCAATCGATGTTCCATCGCTGCGTCCTCCATGGGTTCGACCACGTGATGCGGGCACGGTGGGGCCGGCACGGCCAGTCGTGCCGGCCCCACCGCTTGGTGCCTACTCGCTGTCGTGCAGGTTGCCGTCGCCGCCCGGCCACGGCGCGTCGCCGGAACTTCCGGCGTTGTCGGACCGGAGGCTGTCGTACCGATCGTGAACGGCGGTCAGCTCTTCCACCGCCACCAGGAGGCCGCTCCGGGCCGGAGGCGGTGTCGTGCGCTCTGCCACCTCGTACTCCTTCCTCTTCGGTTCTCCCGCCAGGGCTCCGGCGGGAGGTAGTGGCCGCCCCACGGCCGTGGGAGAAGTGGATTTCCGTGGGGCGGCGGTTGTTGGGCGGCGCGATGAGCCGCAGCGCTACACCGGCGGCCGGGCAACCCGGCCGTTCATCGGCAGGACGTCCGCGTCCTGGCGCATGTTGGTCTCCAGGACGCGCTGGTCCAGTTCGTACAGACACGCGCGGCAGGCGTAGAGGGCCGCGTGCATACCGCTCGACCGGACGGGACCGATCCACGTGACCTCGACGTCGTCACGTCCGCACCACAGCCAGCACTCACCACGCGCGTGCCATTCATGGCGGTCCCACAGGGCGTAGGCGGCGGGCTCCCCTGTGACGGGGTCGATGTCGCGACGGGTGGGTCGGAACACCACATCGGGATCAGGAGGCGGAGCCGCTCGTATTGCGTGCCGCCCCATCACGCGACTGCCAGGGTGAGCGACTTGGACTCGGCTACGACTCCACGCTTCGGCCGCAACGCGAATAACCTGCGCAGAACGGCAGCGCGGATGGCAGGTGCCGCCGTGGGAAGCACGATCTCCGCCCATACGCGCTTCCCGTGACCGGAGGGTTCCCAAGCACACCGCGCCGCAAGAAGGCCGACCAGCGCCAGGCCGCGCCCGCTCTCGTCGTCGGCTTGGGCACAACCCATCTGCGGAGCCGACGGATTGCCGTCGAGGACGTCGATCACCAAGCGACCGGGCCGGTGGTACAGCGCAATGGTGACCGGCCCCTTCCCGTGGACCACGGCGTTGGTGATGAGCTCGGAGGCGACGAGACGGATGGCGTCGACTGTCTCCTCATCCAGCGGCACACCCCACGTACGCACCTTGTCGACGACTATGCGCCGGGCGAGGGGCACTTCCCTTTCCGTACCCGCAAGGACGAACCGATGGACGAGCGTGGGCATGACGGACGCCTCCGAAGAGCTGGAGAGCGGCTCCATCCCCGACGGTGATACGGGAATGGAGCCGCCGATCTGAGGAGCCGTTCCGAGAGCGAGCGCCCTGGGCGTGCCTCATGGACGGCTGATACTCAGTCAACGGCGCCAGCTCGCACGTCGGAACGTTTCTAGGGGGTTTCTCCTGGGGACGCCCTCCCCGTACACGGACACGGGAAGTAGCCTCCCAACTACGCCGTGAGGGGATGACGGGAGTGATGACGTGCCTGGTGAGCCGTTAGCAGTTCATCCGCTGAGCTTCGTCCTCCAGACGCGCGGGTGGGGGAAGGCCGAATTCGCCCGGCTCATGCAGAAGCACGGGAGGGCGCTCGGGATCCCCCTGGCGACCAACCGGACGACCGTATGGAAGTGGGAACAGGGACAGGAGCCGGACGCGGATGCCCAGCGTGTCCTCGCCGACCTGCTGCGTGTCCCGGACGAACAGGTGCGCGCGGAAGGATGGCCCCGATGGCTCCCCGTTTGGGAGGTGACGGGGCTCACCGCTCCGTGGACCGAGGCCGGCACGGTCGAGGCGCTGTCCGATCTGGTGGGGAGTGGCCGCATGGATCGCCGGGGCTTTCTCACCATCACCGGCACCGCCTTGACGGGGCTCGCGGCGAGCTGGGTGGACGCGCCCTCCGCCTTCGCCTCGGCGCTCAACGGTGACCGGGTCACGGACACGATGGTCTCGACGATCGAGCAGCGTATCTGCACCCTCCGCACGCTCGACGACCAGCTCGGAGGCGCTCGGCTTCTGGAGCAGGCACGCGGTGATCTCGCCCTGGTCACCGGTCTCCTCAGCGGTGGGCGGTACACCGACAGGGTCCGCATCCGCCTGTACGCGCTGGCGGCCCGGGTGTCGCACCTGACCGGCTGGATGGCCTACGACGCCGGTCTGCGATCCGCCGGCCAGCGCTACTACGTCGGCGCCCTGCGCAGCGCCCGTACCGCTGGGGACGACGCCTTCGGCGCCTTCATCCTCGCGGAGATGGGAGTGCATGTCTCCGAGGCCGGACGCACCGCCGAGCGGGTCGACCTCATCTCGACCGCCATCGACAACGCTCCCCACTCGCTGTCGTCCTGCACCCAATCCTTCCTCTACCTGCACAAGGCCGAGGCGCTGTCACGCGACGGCTACCACCGCAAGGCCGGAACGGCACTGAACCGCGCCACGTCCCTCTGGGAGCGCCACATAGCGGAGGAGAACCCGGATTGGCTCAACTGGTTCGGTGAGGCGCAGTTGAGGTCGACCGAGGGCAAGGTCCTGTTGCGCTCGGGCCAGGTGGAGCGCGCGACGAGTTCCCTGCAGACCTCCGTGGAGAGCGCGGCTCCCCGGGACAAGGCCGTACGGTCCAGCCGCCTGGCCGAGGCGCGGCTCACCGGCGGTGACTTGGAGGGAGCGCTGGACGCCGCGAACCACGGCGTCGGGCTCCTGGAGGACAGCGTCAGTTCCGTACGGGCTCTGGACCGCCTGAAGGAGTTCTCCGCGCGGCTCGAACCGTACAAGTCCGTTCCCTCTGTCCGGGAGTTCCGCGAGCGTCTGCAGGCACTACCCGTCGCGGCCTGACAGGCACTGCATTGGGCGCCGAGGGCGAGCCCGCCCCACTGGGGAGGGCAGCCAGACTGCCAGGATGAGCGGCATGACGACGATCGATGGTGAGGTGGCGCCCGGGTTCGAACCGGTGCGTGAGGCGTTCATGGCGAACTTCGCCCGGCACGGGGACATCGGCGCGGCGGTGTGCGTGTATCAGTACGGCCAGCTGGTGGTGGACCTGTGGGGCGGCGTCGCCGATCCCGAAACCGGTCGTCCGTGGACACGGGACACGCTGCAACTGGTCTACTCGGCGACCAAGGGAGCGACCGCGACCGCGGCGCACATGCTGGCCGAGCGCGGTGCGCTGGACCTGGACGCGCCGGTGGCGAAGTACTGGCCGGAGTTCGCCGCGAACGGCAAGGCGGACATCCCAGTGCGCTGGCTCCTGTCCCACCAGGCTGGCTTGGTCGCGCTGGATCAGCCAGTGCCGTTGGAGGAGGCGTTGGCCTGGCATCCGATGGCAGCAGCGTTGGCCGCCCAGCGCCCCCTGTGGACTCCGGGCACGGCTCACGGGTACCACGGCCGGACCTGGGGCTGGCTGGTCGGCGAGGTGATCCGCCGAGTCTCCGGCCGCTCGCCGGGCCGCTTCTTCGCCGAAGAAATCGCGGCCCCCCTCGGGCTGGACTTCTTCATCGGATTGCCGGCGGGTGAACGCGATCGAGTTAGTCGCTTGGTGTACCGGCGGCCGGACGTCGACCTCACCACCGTGCCCGCCGAGTCGCTTCCTGAGGAACTCCGCGAGCTGGTCGCCGCCTGGCGCGACCCGCACTCCTTCAGCAACAGGGCGTACGCGGTCACCGCCCCCGCCGAGATTGACTTCGGCTCACCGGAGGTGCAGGCCGCAGAACTCCCAGCTTCCAACGGCATCGGCACCGCACGCGCACTGGCACGCATGTACGCCGCGCTGATCGGCGAGGTGGACGGCGTTCGCCTGCTCACCCCGGGAACCCTAGCGTCAGCGACCAGAGAGCAGGTCGGCGGGAAAGATCAGGTGATGCTGATCCCAAGCCGATTCAGCACCGGCTATATGCTGCCCACCAAAGCCAACCCCATGACCGGCCCGAACGCCTTCGGCCACACGGGCCGAGGCGGCTCACTCGGCTTCGCCGACCCGGAGCACGGCATCGCCTTCGGCTACGTGATGAACCACATCATCGGGGGGCCCGATGATGTGCGTGCGACCTCGTTGGCCGACGCGGTGCGAAGGTCACTGGTGTAACTGGTCGAGGTACACGCCGCAAGACCGCAGTACCGTCCAGCTGACTGCCTGCCACCCGAGTCGGACAAGCAACGCACTGTCGTCCTCGGCGACCTCGCCGCGGTCGAAGCCGCCGACGGAAGGCCGGAGGAAGCGTGCCGCTACGCCATCCAGGCTCTCGATCAACTGGCGATCACCTGGTACGCCACCGGCATAGGCCGCGTCCGCGAGGTCCGCCGCACGCTCACCCCGTGGCAGAACAAGCAGTGCGTGTGGGACCTCGATGATCGTCTCTACAGCTGGGGGACGATGGTCAGCGCCCTTCAGCGTTGAACTTGGCGACTTTCTCCGGCAACTCCGCGAGCGAGTCGATACGCATCGTCGTGATCGCGTCCGCGTCCGGGTCGCGCTGCTGGATCGTGCCCCAGGGCCCACGCCGGATCAGGGCGGTCAGAAGCCCGGCCTGCACGGCCGGGCGGATGTCGTTGTCGAGCCGGTCACCGACGTACAGGATTTCCCCCGGCTCGGCGGGCGTCGCCTCAGTAACGCGCTTGAAGAACCTCACGTCCGGCTTCGACACCCCCCAGTCGTCACTGGTGGCGACCATGTCGGACGGAAGGTCCAGCTCCCGCAGCAGGCCGCCGGCCCGGACGGTCTGGTTCCCGGCGATGCCCACCCACAGCCCCGCCTCGCGCAGCGCGGCCAGCGTCGGCCGGACGTCCGGGTACAGGTCCCCCTCGCCGAACCACTTCGGCTGCCCGGCAGCCGCGCGCTTCTCCCGCTCCTCGGTCAGATCGAACCCGGGCCGGAACTCCTGGAAGGTCTCCCGGTAGTCGCGCCCTTGCGCGATGACGGCGCCGAACATGGCCGCGAAGGTGTGCCGCGGCACTCCCAGCCAGTCCGCCCATGTCCCGTACTCCCGGGTCTCATCAATGAGGCACTCACCGACATCGAACACCACAGCACGAATCATGTTCCGCAGGTTAGACGGTTCAGCACAGCGGGCGAAGCGGACCTCTCGGACAGCAACGGTCTCGACCGCCTGGCGGGAAACGCTGGCCTCGAAAGGTCAGGGCCTCGAATACACCAAAGTATTGGACCCCGGCAGCAAACTCCGTCCGATCCGTTGGGCCCTCCAAGTCACACTTCGCATGTTGTGCGATCGCATGGGGGAGTCCATCCTCAATTCACTTGCCTTGCCTGCATGTTGTCGTACGTCTGCTTCGGAGGATTGAAGGTGCCGCAGATCGACACCCGTCTCGTCCAGACCGCAGTCATCGGGGGACGGGACTCGGACCAGCCCGTCATCCTCCCCGAGGAACCGCACAACCTGGACGAGTTCCGTCGTCAGTTCGGCACTGACCGTTTCTGGTGCGGCACGCTCCTCGGCGGCTGCGGGGAAAAGCTGATGACCAAGCGGTACGAGACCAAGGTCTGTCACTTCTCCCACTACCCGGACCGCCACGGAGACCGCGCGGTATGCCACCGCACCGCCAACGGCGTGGACAGCGCCGACCACCTGTTCATCAAGGTGCATGTGACCCGGTGGCTGGCGAACCAAGGGCACGCGGCTCAGGCCGAGTTGCGCAGCCTCGGGCACGGCCCGGGCGACGCAGTGGACTTCTGGCTACGCGCCACGGAACAGCACCTTCGGTTCGAACTGCATCCGGAGGACTACCGGAGCTGGCGCAAGGCCGCAGACAGTCTGGGGGCCAAGGAAGGTCATATTGAGTGGGTCTTCGGGCCCGACGGTGTGATCACTCGCGACATGGTGGCCCGCCAGGGCTACGCCCTGCGTGTGCGGTGCGAGACGAAGGGTAATGACCGTCGCGTTCTCATCGGCATCGTGACCGAGAACCGTACTGTCGCGTGGGCGCCTCTTGAGCAGTGCCGGATGACCAACAGCGGCCTCGTGACACCTGCCCTTGAGGAACTGCGTGCCGAGGGGCTCATCCGCGAGGGCGGCATGCGCATGGACCCGCTCCCGGGCAGCCTGCCGTTGCGCGGCACCGAGATCGTTTTCGCGGTGGACACGGAAACCGCGCCCCCGGCAACGTCGCCGCTCGCCGCGCCCGGCCGGCATCTGGTGTCGGGCTTCGTCAAGCCGGCGGGGAGCCGCATCATCCGGGCCCACCTGTCGCTGCCCGAAAAGATCCCGGTTCCCAGGGAACAGTACGTTTACCAGTTGTCGGGCGCGGTACGGCTGCTGATCACGGACCCTGATGAAGGAAACGGCTCATCGTGGGCGGTCCGTGCAGACAGCCTTATGCAGCTCAACGGTCTGGACGCAGAACGCACCGGCCTGTGGCGCCCCAGCGTGGCCCTTGACGAGCAACTCGACACAGCACCTCGTTCATCACCTGTTCGCACCGAGACCACGCCTGCTGAGCCCATACGCAGCAGGGCTCTCTCTGTCAAAGTAGGTCGAGTCAGGCATACTGGATGATTCATTGAGTCGAGGGCGGAGAAGGAGTAGTGCCCGGGTGGCCAGCACGAATGA
>NZ_JBSGBZ010000042.1:0-72574 GCF_053601495.1 Streptomyces sp. NPDC004721 | reverse complement strand
GCGGCGGAGCGAGTTGCCGAGGGTGTAGCCGAAGCCCGGCTCCAGCGGCTCGATCACGAACCGGGAACGGAACTCGTCGACGACCTCTTCGGTCAGTGATGGACGCTGAGCAATCAGCACGGGGTATTGCCTCCAGTGTTTGGCGCCCGCTATGTGACGCCGTAGTCACTACGAAGGGTACGGGCGTTTCGGCCTCCTGGGAGGACGAACCGCCCGACCTCGCCCGTCTGCCGGCCGGTCGGCGGGCTCAGCTCTCGCTGGAGTGGAGTCCAACGATCAGCGAGGTAGCCACCAGCGCGGTTCGTAGGCGCATACTGGGGGCGATGACAAAGCCTGCTGCACCGAAGCGTCATTTGCCTACCAGCCCCTTCAAGGCCCCGGTCACGCCTGCTCCCAAGCACTTCGCTGTGGGCGACCAGGTCACACACGACATGTACGGCCTCGGCCGGGTGATCGGCATCGAGGATGGAATCGCGGTGCTCGTGGATTTCGGCTCCGCGCAAATGCGGATCTTGAGCCCGTACGCCAAGATGACCAAGCTGTAGGACCGCTGTGCCCGGTCACGGCACGCCAGGCCCCTTCAGGGACCTGTAACGGAAGGGAGACCTCTCATCGATCCGACGTCGCTGTTCTCCGCCCTGGAAGGGCAACCCCGCCGCGCCGCCGGAGCATTGCCGCCTCCGACGACAAACCCCTTCCAGGCCCCGGACTTCGGGGAAGACGAGACCTTCCTGCTCGAGGATGTACAGGAGCCCGCCCAGGGCATGCGTGCCGCGCGAACCAAGGCGGCTTAGCTCTCACGAGTGAGGTGGCTTCGGCAGCCGGCCGCGGGCCGTCTCCGGTGCTGCGGTGAGGAGTGCGGCCGTCTCAGTTCCCGTCTCGGTCAGCCCCGTTCACCGTCGTCGAACCGGCATGGGCTCCCCCACCTCCTCGTGATCATGTCACTGGCCTGTGACAGCGTTGTCCTGAAACGAAGGCGCCGGGATCCGTTCGGCGCGAAGCCCCCTCATAGTGATCAGGCGACCACCGAGAGCCGAAAGGGCTCCGGCCTCAACCACTGATCACCAAAGGGGATTTCATGTCCGGCAACCGTCGCAAGGCCTTCCTCGTCTCCGCAGCCATCGTGGGCGGCGCCATGTTGATGACCGCATGCCAGGACGGGGACGCGGCCACGGACACCGGCGCCGCGCAGGGTTCGTCCGCCACCCCCGTCGGCGATGCGGCCACCCCGGCCGGCTCGTCGGCCGCGGGCAGCGGCCAGAGCACCGACAAGAGCTCCAACGCGACGGGCGAGGGAACCGAGGACGCGGCCGGCTCCGGCGCCGACACCGGCAACGGCAAGCGGGAACCGGTCGGGCAGAGCTGCGGCGCCAACGACATCTCCTGGAACACCAGGTCCGAGACCCAGGCCGGCGGATACATCCTGATCATCGCCAAGGCGAAGCCGGGGATCACCTGCTACCTGTCCGCCGCGCTTCCGACCGTGGCGTTCGGATCCGACGGCACCCAGGCGGGTCCCGCGGAGCAGACCGCCGGCAAGCAGATCAAGCTGAGCGGGAGCACCACCGCCTACGCCGGGGTGAATCCGAAGACCACCAAGGAAAACGGTGGCAAGGAACTGGACTTCATCATCGTCGGCGTCGGTGACGACGACCCCAACCCGGTTTCCCTGCCGGTCGGCACCATCACTGTCGAAGCCCCGATCGTCACCAACTGGCACACCGCCCCGGCGGAGGCCGTTCCCTTCAGCTGAACGGACCGATCTCGGCGCGCAGCCGACAAACCGGTGCAACACGATTCAGATCGGTTCTGGTTGCGGTACCGGTTGTCGCGCTGGTGTGGCCTTCGGTTCCCAGGCCGCGGTGGTCCGTACGAAGCCGTAGATCACGGAGGTCATCGCCAGCACGAGCAGGGGGCCGGACACCCACGGATGCTCGGCCATCGTCAACGGCAGGAAGCGGTAAGCCACCAACAGCGCGGTGAAGACCGTTGCCCCGTAAGCGGCCAGCCGGATCCCCGATCGATCCCAGCCGCGGTCGAGCGACCGCAGAGCTGCCTCGATCGTGAGCACGAACACGACGCCGGCAAGGAGATCCACGCCGTAGTGGTAGCCGAATCCCAGCGTTGCGGCGAGCGTGGCAACCAGCCAGAACGTGCCCGCGTACCGCAGGATGCGTGGGCCCTTCCGGGTATGGATGAAGATCGCGGTGGCCCACGCCGTGTGCAGGCTGGGCATGCAGTTCCGCGGGGTGATCTCGTCGAACGGCATGGGGTGCGGGGTATTGATCGGCGGCAGCGTTTGCGGCCACAGGTCGGCCACTGCCCAGTGCCCACTGGACGGAATGTCCGGCGACCACAGGCTGACCGTTGCCCAGTACTCGGTGCCGGTGCCGTAGGCGAAGATCGGTCCGACCACCGGGAAGATCATGTAGAAGGCCGGCCCGAGAAGGCCGATCACCAGAAAGGTGCGCACCAGGTGATGGCCCGGGAAGCGGCGCTCGACCGCCACGCCGCGCAGTTGATACAGGGCGACGACGACTGCGGCCACCGCGAGCTGACCGTAGACGATGTCGAGGAAATTGAAGCCGATGGGGCCGGTGGCCGCGACGACCCGGCCTACCAGCCACGACGGACTGCCCAGCGCGTGATCGGCTGTCGCCACGTACTGGTCGAGCACCGCGGGGCGGGTCTTCGAGGTGATGAGCAGCCATGTGTCGCCGGTCTTGCGGCCGGCCACCAACAGCAGGCCCAGCCCGACGCCCTTCAGCAGCAGGACACGTTCCGAGCCGGTGCGGCGGGTGGCAGCGATGACCCCGTAGCCCAGAATCACCCACAACGCACCGTTGCCGAAGGGGTGGCCGCTGGTCACCTTGGTGTCCACCGCCCACCGGACCAGCGCGAAGGCGATGTCGATACCGATCGCCGCACCCGTCGCGATGAACCGTTGCCGCCAGGTGAGGACCACCATCATCAACGCCATGGCGGCGTACAGCAGTCCGCCCGACTTGGGGGCGGCCACCACCTCTCGCACCTGGGTGGTGATCGGCCCTGGTAGGCCGTAGCGACGCGCGGCGAACTCCAGCACGATGAGGAATCCGAGAGCCGCGACACCCGCCACGGCCCAGAGTCTCTGCCGTCGTCGGGGCAGGTCCGGTCGCGGTATGCGCATGGGCGGAGTGGTCACTTCGTCCGCGATCCCGATGCGTCTCCCAAAGCCCCGAGACACCTCATACCCCCTTGGTCCGCCCCTGCACGCCACCCGTGCCCTTGGTGTGCGCTTCAGAGCGGACAGCCACAGTCAACAGCGGTCCCCCAAGCTCCCACGGGGAGGGAAGCACAGTGGATCTACGCAGGTCAATAGCCGTGTCGGCGCACAAGCGCCCTCGCTTCGCCGGCTGAGGGCTCAGACACCGTCGTCACGGGGCGGCCGTCGCCGCCTGCTCTGGGCGCCAGACCGTCTCAGGCGGACAGGTAGGAGAAGAAGAGACCCTGCGGGTCGTACTCCGCCCGCAAGGAGCGCAGGCGCTGCCAATCGGCATTCGTGAACGATCGTCGGGCCCGGGACGGGTCGGCGGTCAGGTCCGCTTCGGCGATGTAGTGACCGGTTCCGAACGGCTCCACCGCGCGCATGGCGTCGCGCAGCCAGTGCACGTTGACGTCGTCATGCGCGGGATCGGTCCAGACGGCGTAGGGCACGACGTAGCTCTCTCCGAGCACGGAGAACGCCATGTTCCGCAGCGACTCGTCCTCCCGCGAGACCGGTGAGACGGGCGCCAGCACGAAGGACTTCCCGGAAGGGGCTCTGGCGACCGCTTCGCCCAGCTTCGCCAGGAGCGATGCGTAGTCCTCGTGCGACCACAGCGTGTCGGCCGCGTAGCGGTGTTTTTCGGGCCACAGGCCCATGGAGCCGTCATAGAGAGCGGCGAGAGACGTCGGCTCATCGAGTCGCCGCCGCAGCGGTCGTTCGGAGAGAGGGCAGCTCCGCAGCGGACGCAGGGCGCCGACGGCTTCCGTGTGCGAGTCCGCGAACGCGGTGGCGGTGACGACGACCACCTCGGGCCACGGCCCATCCGGCACGCCTGGCGCGTCCTCGGCGGCCAGGAGGAAGGACAGTTCCACGTTCGCGGGCAGTTCGCGCGCCGTCTCGGTGGCCCAGTCGGCTACGGGGCCGACTGCCGTGAGAGGAAAGACATAGGAGGTCGTGGCGGGTGCGGTCGGGCGCGGCCGCAGACGGAGACGGAAGCTGGTGACGACGGCGAAGAAGCCGGGCCCGGCTCCCCGTGCTGCCCAGAACAGGCCGGGATGCTCTTCTTCGGTGCACCTGAGTACGTCACCGCCGGCTGTCACAGCGGTGATCTCCAGTACGCTCGCGCAAGCCACCCCCCACAGACCGGAGTTCCAGCCGAGGCCGCCGCTGAGGAGGTAGCCGCCCAGAGCGACGGAGGGGCAGTGCCCTGCGGGGAAGGCGAGATCGCGCCGGGCGAGCTCCCTCGCGAATCTGCTGCCGATGACACCTGGCTGCACGGTGGCCGTCGCCGAGTCGGCATCGATCTTCCACTGATCGAGCCCCGAGAGGTCGAGGAGTATGCCCCCGTCCCGCAGTGGTGAACCACACCAACTGTGTCCGCCCGCGCGTACGGCGAGTCGCAGTCCGCTGGAGACGGCCAGCTTCAGGACTTCCTGAACGTCCCGCTCGTTGGCGGCTCGGACGATCAGATCGGGGTACCGGTCCGGCTTGAGCTCGTTCCACAGAACGCGGGCACGGGCGGTCTCGTAGTCCGCGTCGCCCCTGCGGAGGAGCGCGCCCCCAATCCGTGAGCGCCGGTTTTGTTCGCTCATGACGACCTCCTCGTCGTGAGCATCTCCCGGGGCCGGCTGTCAGCCGGTGGTCAGGCCGAAGATCACGATGAACGCCAGCCAGCAGATCGCCACCACCGCGGCACCTGCCACGTCGATGCGGAGGGACCGCGCCTGACTGGGCATCAACCAGAAGGCGAGAGCTCTGTTCACCAACGGCATCAGCAGCCATGTCAGGATGGACACGCTCAACACGTTCGAGACGAACAAGGCGAGATATCCGGGCAGGCCGAGAGCGGCAAGTCGGGGGCCCACCACAAGGTTGAGGATCTCGACGGTGGGATAGAGGGCCAGCACCACGGACATGGCCTGCTTCCAGTTGGGCGGGCCACCCTCTTCCGCACCCTGCTCGAAGCGGAACCAACTGCCGAACGCGGATCCGACCTTGCGTACGTCGTAGGAAACGAAGGTGCCGCGCCCTTCGTCGAGGAGCTTTCGACGAGTGGTGGATTCGAGCCACGTGTCCAGGTGTTGACGGGTGTCGAAGCGGAAGGCAGTGACCCACTTGTCCTGGATCCCCTTCACGGGCCGGAACAACTCCGAGCCCATGAATCCCGGGAACCTCCGTTGAGCCGACAGGATCTTCTCCTGCCAGCTCACAAACGCCCGTTCCTGGTCAGGTCGCACGTCGTGCGAGATCACCGCGGTGACGGCGTCATGGACCGGCGTGCCACCCGCGAGAACTTCCTGCGTGGGGGCCTCCTCGAACAGTTCGCGTCCCTGCTCGAGGAGTTCACGGCGCGTATCGGAGTTCATCCACGCGGTCAGCTGATCCAGGTGGGAGAAGCGGAAGACGACGACCCACTCGTTTCCCTCGGCGGAGGGCGGAGGGTACTGCTCCGTTCCCTCGAACCCGTCGAATTCGCCTACGACGTCGTTGGTTCGATCCTGCCAGCGCAGGTAGTCGTCTTCACATCCCGGACGGACCTTCTGTGAGATCACGACGGTCGCGCTGTCACCGTGGGAGCCAGGAGTTGCACGAGGACTCACGCCTCCTAGAGTAGATAAAAGCCCCATATGCCGCAAAAGTAACGTGGGATCGGAGGCGCCGAGATGGGACACAGGGAGCACCTGGCCGAAGCGGCGCAGTTGGCCACCGAATCCGTCGAGAACGGCTGGGGAGGCCCCTTCGGTGCGGTGATCACTCATGATGGCGAGGTGATCGCTCGAGGCCAGAACCGCGTGCTGCTCACGGCGGATCCCACCGCGCATGGCGAGGTGGAAGCCATACGCAAGGCCATCCAGTACCTCAACCCGGATGCTCCCACGGTCTCGGAAGACCACCAGAACGAGTACACACTGGAGTTGGTGCCCCGTCCCGAGGGGTCCCCGGACATCTTGCCGGAGCGTGCCCGCATGCTCCAGGGATGCTCGATCTACACCAGCGGCGCGCCCTGCCCCATGTGCATGAGCGCCATCTACTGGGCGCGAATCGGCGCCGTCTACTACAGCTGTGACTGGAAGGCCACCGAGGAGATCGGGTTCAGCGACGACTTCCAGTACGAGGACTTCCAGCGGCCTCCGGACCAGCGGAGCATCAGCATCAAGCAGATGTACCCCGAGCTGGGCGCCCAGGCCTACCAGGCGTGGCAGGACAAGCCGAACCACCATCCGTACTGACGGTCGCTCGCTCGTGGGTGCGCCAGCGTCCCGCGGCATGGAGAGAAGACCGGTGGGGTATCGCCTGGCCGCTGTCGTGGCGGCTTCGGCGTGATCGTAAGAGCCCCCGGCCGGCGGAATCTCCGCCGGCCGGGGGCCTTTCAGTGGCCGGGGCCTGCCCGGACCGTCAGCAGGGGGTGCTCGGGGTCAGCGGCGGCCGCCGCGGTGGTCGCGGTCGTTGTGCGAGCCGCGGGTGTCACGCGCGTCGTCGCGGTCGTTGTGCGAGCCGCGGGTGTCACGGGGGTCGTGGCGGTCGTTGTTCCAGGCGGCGGTGTCCACCACGCGGCCGCGCTCGTTGCGCAGGGTGGCGGTGTCGCGGCGGTCCCAGACCTGGTTGCGGCGGTCCTGGAACAAGTCGTTGCGGGTGTCGCGGCCCACGCCGGTGTGGACCCGGACCGTGTCGTGGCCGCTGAGGCGGAAGTGGCGGAAGGTGTAGGTGTGGCCGTGCCTGTCGGACAGCGTCCAGCCGCTCAGGTTGACGTTCTGGCGGCTGTTGTTCGTGATCGCCACCCACTCCTGGTTCAGGGCGCGGTTGGAGCGGTAGTAACGGCCCTCGGTGCCGAGGTGCACGTTGCTGATCACCACGTTCTCGCGGTGCGAGCGCGGGGCGTGGTCGGCCGCGGACGCCGGCAGCGCGACGGTACCGACCAGTGCTCCGGCGGCGGCGACGGCGGCGGCCAGACGACGAGCGGTCACAGAAACGGAAACGGACACGGGCTCTCCCTGCTTGGTGCGAGCACACTCCGCCCGCGGGGACGAGCCGTGCGGGTGGAGTGTGCGCTGTGCGGTGGCGGCCGGCCGGCCGCTCCCTCACACCTTGTCCGTCGATTCCCGGACATGGCGGTAATTCCCGACTGGTGTTACAGAGTGCCCATATTTCTGTGACGGTTGCCTGTAGGGATCATTCACTCGCCGAACACGGACAGTTGACGGGCCGTCGGCGGGAAGGCCCTTGCGGGCACTGAGCCGCGGCGCGCGCTCGCCATGGCGCGCCACCCCGGACGCGGCGCGGCCGTCACTCCTCCGTGCGTAACAGCCGGTGCGGGTGCCGGCGCATACGGCGCAGGGCCCCGGTGGAGTACCGGGGCCCTGCGACCACCGCGGCGACGTGCCGCGGTGCGGATGTAGGTGAACCGAGACAGGTGGACGTGGTGGGCGTCGGCGGCCCGTCAGCCGCACTGGCAGGGGCCGCCCGACTGGCAGCCGCAGCCGCAGCCCGAGCCGCAGCCGCAGGCGCCGAAGAGCGGGAGGCTCCTGATCTCGGCGGGCTGCTCGGTCTCGCGTTCGTGCGTGGGGTCGGGTGTGGTGCTGGGGGATTCGGCCATGGGTCCCTCCTCGAGGCTGGTGCCTTTGCCCATTTCATGCCCGCCGCACTGGGCGCATCAACGGCGCACGGTGGCTCGAGCACGCCTCGGCGTCCCCGCGCGCCGGCCCCGGCCGGCTCCCGGTCGTCAGGCGCCCTCCACCCCCGTCACCGGCTGGATGTCCTGCTGGAAGTCGTCCGCGTGCTCACCGGTCACCAGGTACACCACCCGCTTGGCGACCGCCACCGCGTGGTCGGCGTACCGCTCGTAGTAGCGGCCGAGCAGGGTGACGTCCACGGCCGTCTCGATGCCGTGCTTCCAGCGGTCGTCGATCAGGTGCTGGAACAGGGTGCGGTGCAGCAGGTCCATCTCGTCGTCGTCCTGCTCCAGCTGGAGGGCCAGGTCGACGTCCTTGGTCACGATCACCTCGGCCGCCTTCGCCATCAGGCGCTGGGCCAGTTGCCCCATCTCCAGGATGGTGGCGTGCAGGTCCTGCGGGACCGCGCGCTGCGGGAAGCGCAGCCGGGCGAGCTTGGCCACGTGCTGGGCCAGGTCGCCCGAACGCTCCAGGTCGGCGGACATCCGCAGGGACGTGACGACGATCCTGAGGTCCGTCGCCACCGGTTGCTGCCTGGCCAGCAGGGCTATCGCCCGGGCCTCCAGGTCATGCTGGAGCTCGTCGACCCTCTGGTCGCCCTCGATCACGCTCTCGGCCAGCTTCAGGTCGGCGTCCAGGATGGCGGTCGTGGCGCGCCCGATCGCCGACCCGACCAGCCGGGCCATCTCCACCAGACCGTCGCCGATCGAGTCCAGTTCCTCGTGGTACGCGTCCCGCATCAGGGTTCCCTCTCGTGCGTCGTCGTTCGGGGGTTCGGTAGGGGTCTCCGGGGCCGGAGGCCACGGCGGAGCCTGGGGTACGAACCCCACGCTCCCACGGTCGGGGGCGTACGCGTCCGTTTCCGTCACCCCAAATGAACCATTACTGGCTCCAAGGTGAACTCTGGGCGACGAGTGTCCGAGGTCGCACCTCGACGGCTGTGGACGGGTCCTGTCCCGTGCCTAACCTGGACGCATGGACGTGAACGCGGCGGTCGCCGCAGCGGCAGCGATCGCCGGAGTGCTCACCGGCGTCATCGCCATGCTGGCGTTCCGCTGGAGCGAGCGCGAGCAGAGGCGCCCGACCCGTACTTCCCTGCACATCGACCCGGTCCTGCCGCCGGGTGTGGACACCGTCCTCTCCGTGCTGCGCTCCTCCGCGGTCGTCCTCGACGAGGCCGACGCCGTGGTCAAGGCCAGCTCCGCAGCGTACGCCCTCGGGCTGGTCCGCGGCGGCAAGCTGGCCGTGGAGCCGATGCTCCAGATGGCCCGGGACACCAGGAGGGACGGAGAGATACGGCAGGTCGAGCTTGACCTGCCGCGACGCGGCACCGGACGCGGCGAGGCCCTCGCCGTCTCCGCGCGTGTCGCGCCGCTGGGCTCCCGGCTGGTCCTGCTCCTGGTCGAGGACCTGACCGAGGCCCGCCGCATCGAGGCCGTACGACGCGACTTCGTCGCCAATGTGAGCCACGAGCTGAAGACGCCCGTCGGCGCGCTCTCCCTGCTGTCCGAGGCCGTCATGGACGCCTCCGACGACCCGGAGGCCGTGGAGCGCTTCGCCGGGCGCATGCAGATCGAGGCGACCCGGCTCACCAACCTGGTGCAGGAACTCATCGACCTGTCCCGGGTGCAGAACGACGACCCGCTGGAGGACGCCGAGCCCGTCCGCGTGGACGAGCTGGTGGCCGAGGCCATCGACCGCTGCCGCCATCAGGCGGGAACCAAGCAGATCACGATGGCCGCCGGTGGCACCGCGGACCTGCGCGTGTGGGGCAACCGCGGCCAGCTCGCCGCCGCCCTCGGCAACCTCGTGGAGAACGCCGTCAACTACTCCCCGTCCCGCACCCGCGTCGGCATCGCCGCGCGCAGGGTCAACGTCCCCGGCGGGGACCTCATCGAGATCGCCGTCACCGATCAGGGCATCGGCATCTCGGACAAGGACAAGGAGCGCATCTTCGAGCGCTTCTACCGCGTCGACCCGGCCCGGTCGCGTGCCACGGGGGGCACCGGCCTGGGTCTGGCGATCGTGAAGCACGTGGTCGCCTCGCACGGCGGGGAGATCACCCTGTGGAGCGCCGAGGGACAGGGCTCCACCTTCACCCTGCGGCTGCCGGAGGCGGCCGCGGCCCGAGAGGCCCGCGACCGCGCGCAGCAGCACCCCGCCCTCGACGAGGAGGCCGGGCAGCTCACTCAACCAGCCCCTTACGAACCGCTTCCCGCCCCGGAGGTCCTTCCGTGACCCGAGTGCTCGTCGTCGAGGACGAGGAGTCCTTCTCCGACGCCCTGTCGTACATGCTCCGCAAGGAGGGCTTCGAGGTCGCCGTCGCGGCCACGGGGCCCGACGGACTCGACGAGTTCGAGCGCAACGGCGCCGATCTCGTCCTCCTCGACCTGATGCTGCCGGGGCTGCCCGGCACGGAGGTGTGCCGCCAGCTGCGCGGCCGCTCCAACGTTCCCGTGATCATGGTGACCGCCAAGGACAGCGAGATCGACAAGGTCGTCGGCCTGGAAATAGGCGCGGACGACTACGTCACCAAGCCGTTCTCCTCCCGCGAGCTGGTCGCCCGTATCCGCGCGGTGCTGCGCCGGCGCGGTGAGCCGGAGGAGGTCACTCCGGCGGCCCTGGAGGCCGGGCCGGTCCGCATGGACGTCGACCGGCACGTGGTCACGGTCTCCGGCTCCAAGGTCGACCTCCCCCTCAAGGAGTTCGACCTGCTGGAGATGCTGCTGCGCAACGCCGGCCGGGTCCTGACCCGGATGCAGCTCATCGACCGCGTCTGGGGTGCCGACTACGTCGGCGACACCAAGACGCTGGACGTCCACGTCAAGCGTCTGCGCGCGAAGATCGAGCCGGATCCGGGCGCCCCGCGCTACCTGGTGACGGTCCGGGGGCTCGGTTACAAGTTCGAGCCGTAGACCGGTGCGGGCCGCGCAGCGCGCATCGTCCGTCCCCTGCACGCCGAGGGCGGCACCCTCCTGAAGAGGGTGCCGCCCTCGGCGTGCTTGCCGTGCTTGTCGCGGACCGGGTCTCAGTTGCCGGTCGTCGACTGCGAGGCCGAGTCGCTGGGCGCGGCGGCGTCGCCGCCCGACGCGGAGGCCGACCCGGACTGCTGGGCCGCCGGCGACTTCGACTGCTGGCCCGCGGCGGAGTGGGACGCGGCCGGCTCGCCGGGTGCCGCCGGGATGTTGCTCGGGCCCCACTTGTCGAAGTAGCCCTGGGCCGGGACCACGAAGGCGCGCAGGCTCACGTCACCGGTCTTGCTGAAGGTGAAGGTGATCTTCTGCGCGTTGCCGTCCTTGAGCACCGGGCCGGGGTTGGTCAGCGCGGCGGAGGCGTTGCCCTTGCCGCCGAGGATCACGGAGCCGTGCGCGGGGATGGTCAGCTTGCCGCTGCCCTGCGCCGGGGTGATCTGGGCGGAGCCGTCGCCGTCGACACGGATACCGTCCAGCGTCTGGTCGGTCGTGCCGTTGTTGAAGAGCGTCGCGATGATCACGGCCGGGCCCTTGGTCTGGACGCCGGGCTGGGTGACGACCACAGCGTTCTGGACCTTGATCGTGCCGACCCTCGTGGCCGCGTGGTCGGGGCGGATCTGGAGCGTCTGGGCATCGTTGCCGGCGCCGCACGCGGCGAGCGAGGCGATCGAGAACGCGATGGCGGCGGCGGCGAGGGCGCCGCGTCGAAGGCTGCTGCTCACGGCGGCGGCAACTCCTTGAACGTGGGCGGAACAGGGCGGCTCCCTTATAAAGCCGCCCTAAGCGTCTGTCAGCGGCCATAGGTTACCGAGCCGTTCCCACGGGCCCGCACCCGACCCGCCCCCTGTGCCTTCCGCCACACCCCGCGCCCCCGCGGCGCAGCCGTCCCGGCGTCCCGAATCCGGTCGTGCGGGCCGGGGTCGTGCGGGCGCCCGCGCATTGGGCCGGGCGGCCGTCCGCCTTTCCGATAAGCGCCCCCCGCATAGCCCGCTCATAGCCCGTCATCGGCCTGCCGGGGATTTCCGGTGGAGGAATGCGCGCCGGGGGCGGGAATTGATCACCGGTCGTCCATCCGGGGGATGGCGCGAACGACGTGATCAATTCCGGATTCGTCTTGGAGACGGCTCCGGAGCACCGAACGGAGTAGCGGAAGTCGAGCGCTTGGAACCAGACAAAACGGGATGTTCAGCCGTTTGGACGGGGCGCCGGATGTGTGTAACGTACGCGTTTCACCTCGCGTGGAGAGCCCCTCCGACCTGCGAATACCTGCTTCCCCTTGACCCCCGTGACCCCTCCGAAGCACGTCCCCGTCGCTGTTGTCAAGCCCCGAGATATGCCCTGACCTGCGAAAACGCCATTCAGAAGACGCCGTATCCGTGTTACCCTGGATAGCCACGGAAGGGGTACCTGTCACATGACGTTCAAGGTTGGCGACACCGTGGTCTATCCCCATCACGGGGCCGCGCTGATCGAGGCTATCGAAACTCGCCAGATCAAAGGCGTGGACAAGACCTACTTGGTGCTGAAGGTCGCCCAGGGTGACCTGACGGTGCGTGTGCCAGCGGACAATGCGGAGTTCGTCGGCGTGCGTGATGTGGTCGGTCAGGACGGGCTGGACCGGGTCTTCGAGGTCCTGCGCGCTCCGTACGCCGAGGAGCCCACGAACTGGTCGCGTCGTTACAAGGCAAATCTGGAGAAGCTCGCCTCCGGCGATGTCATCAAGGTCGCGGAAGTCGTGCGTGACCTGTGGCGTCGCGAGCGCGAGCGCGGACTCTCCGCCGGTGAGAAGCGCATGCTCGCCAAGGCCCGCCAGATCCTGGTGAGCGAGCTCGCCCTCGCGGAGAACACCAACGAGGACAAGGCCGAGGCCCTGCTCGACGAGGTTCTCGCGTCCTGACGCGAGGCGACTGCCACACCCGCCTCAGTTCAGCACAGAAAATGCCGCGGTGCCCGATGGCGCGTTTCACGTCGCCGGGCGCTGCGGCATGTTCGTACCCGCGCGCGTCCGCGCGGGTGTCCTCCATGCCGTACGGCCGGGGAGGCCCCCGATACTGTGTGCCGGGCCCGGGCAGCCGACTCGACCAGGGTCACGGAAGGGTCCGGTCGAGGCCGCATGCCCGGCACTCCCCCCGGGCTCTACGAGCAGGGGGGTGCTCCCCCAGGCCATACCCACGCCGGGCCGCCACACAAACCTGACAGGAACCATGTCTGACGATTCGCGCCCCTCACCCACGAGCGGCCGACCGGGAGCCTCCGTCGCCGCCGTGATTCCGGCCGCCGGCCGGGGCGTACGCCTCGGTCCGGGCGCCCCCAAGGCACTGCGCGCGCTGAACGGCACGCCCATGCTCATCCACGCCGTGCGGGCCATGGCCGCCTCCCGGGCGGTCTCCCTGGTCGTCGTCGTGGCCCCGTCCGACGGCGCCGCCGAGGTCAAGTCGCTCCTCGACGCGCACGCGCTGCCCGAGCGCACGGACTTCCTCGTCGTGCCGGGCGGCGAGACCCGCCAGGAGTCGGTCAGGCTCGGCCTGGACGCGCTGCCGCCCGGCCACGACATCGTCCTCGTGCACGACGCGGCCCGCCCGCTGGTGCCGGTGGACACCGTGGACGCGGTCATCGAGGCCGTGCAGGCCGGGGCGCCCGCCGTCGTACCGGCGCTGCCGCTCGCCGACACCGTCAAGCAGGTCGAGCCCGCGGCGGTGCCCGGCGGGCCCGAGCCGGTGGTGTCCACGCCCGACCGCTCGCGGCTGCGGGCCGTGCAGACCCCGCAGGGCTTCGACCGGGCGACGCTGGTCCGCGCCCACGAGACGGTCACCGACGACGTCACCGACGACGCGAGCATGGTCGAGCAGCTCGGCGAGCGGGTCGTGGCCGTGCCCGGCCACGAGGAGGCCTTCAAGGTCACCCGTCCGCTGGACCTGGTCCTCGCGGAGGCGGTCCTGGCCCGGCGGAGGCTGAACGATGGCTTCTGACGCGCCCATGCTTCCCCAGGTCGGCATCGGCACCGACATCCACGCCTTCGAGGAGGGCCGCGAGCTGTGGTGCGCGGGCCTGAAGTGGGAGGGCGAGGGCCCGGGACTGGCCGGGCACTCCGACGCCGACGTCGTCGCGCACGCCGCGTGCAACGCGCTGTTCTCGGCCGCCGGCCTCGGCGACCTCGGGCAGCACTTCGGCACCGGGCGCCCCGAGTGGTCCGGCGCGTCCGGGGTCACCCTGCTGGCGGAGGCCGCGCGGATCGTACGCGCGGCGGGCTTCCGGATCGGGAACGTGGCGGTGCAGGTCGTCGGCCCCCGGCCGAAGATCGGCAAGCGCCGGGACGAGGCACAGAAGGTCCTGTCCGAGGCGGCCGGAGCGCCGGTCACCGTCTCCGGCGCGACCACCGACGGGCTCGGCTTCCCCGGCCGCGGCGAGGGGCTGATGGCGGTGGCCACGGCGCTCGTGGTGCGAGCGGGCTGACGGCGTGCGAGGGTACCCGCGTACCCCTCGCCCCCGACGCGGGCACCCGACGCCCGACCAGGCTCACGGAGGTCCCCCATGTCCGCCGCCCTGCCCGAACGGCTCAAGTCACTGCTCGACGGTCCCGTCTTCGTCGTCCTCGGCACGATCCAGCCCGACGGCAGCCCGCAGCTGTCCCCGGTATGGGCGAAGCGGGACGGCGACGACGTCCTCGTCTCCACCACCGTCGACCGCCGCAAGAAGAAGAACCTCGACCGCGACGCCCGCGCGAGCGTCGTCGTCCAGGACCCCGATTCCCCCTACGAGTACGCCGAGATCCGCGGCACCGCCGAGTTGACCACCGCGGGCGCCCGGCAGCTCATCGACGAGCTGTCCCTGAAGTACACCGGCAAGAAGTACGCCGAGTTCAACCCCTCCTCGGCGCAGGACGCCGAGCGCGTGATCGTACGGATCAGGCCGCGGAAGGTCGTCGGGATCCTGTGACCGCGGCCCTCCCGCGCGGGGGATGTGCGGAACGTGTGCGGAAAAGCAGCGCGCACGCGGCGGGAAGGCAAGCGAGGTACTGCCCGGGGCCCACTACCCTGGTGTGGTGACTATTCGCCTGTACGACACCAGCGCCCGGCAGATCCGTGACTTCACCCCGCTCGAGCCGGGTTGCGTCTCGATCTACCTGTGCGGCGCCACCGTGCAGGCGGCCCCGCACATCGGGCACATCCGCTCGGGGCTGAACTTCGACATCATGCGCCGCTGGTTCGCCTACCGCGGCTACGAGGTGACGTTCATCCGCAACGTCACCGACATCGACGACAAGATCATCGCCAAGGCGCACGAGCAGCACCGCCCGTGGTGGGCGATCGGCTACGGCAACGAGCGCGCGTTCGACGACGGCTACACCGCGCTCGGCTGCCTGCCGCCCACCTACGAGCCCCGCGCCACCGGCCACGTGCCGGAGATGATCGAGATGATGCGTGGCCTCATCGAGCGCGGTCACGCCTACGCCGCCGAGGGCAACGTCTACTTCGACGTGCGCTCCTTCCCCGGTTACCTGGAGCTGTCGCGACAGGAGCTCGACAACCTGCTCCAGCCCTCCGGTGAGGGCGAGACCGGCAAGCGCGACCCGCGCGACTTCGCCATGTGGAAGGCGGCCAAGCCGGGCGAGCCGACCTGGGACACCCCGTGGGGGCCGGGCCGTCCGGGCTGGCACCTGGAGTGCTCGGCGATGGCGCACAAGTACCTCGGCAGCGCCTTCGACGTCCACGGCGGCGGCCTGGACCTGATCTTCCCGCACCACGAGAACGAGATCGCCCAGGCCAAGGCCTACGGCGACGAATTCGCGCGGTACTGGGTGCACAACGCCTGGGTGACCATGGCCGGCGACAAGATGTCCAAGTCGCTGGGCAACAGCGTGCTCGTCTCCGAGATGGTCAAGCAGTGGCGGCCCATCGTGCTGCGGTACTACCTGGGCACCCCGCACTACCGCTCGATGATCGAGTACAGCGAGGAGGCGCTGCGCGAGGCCGAGTCCGCGTTCGCCCGGATCGAGGGCTTCGTCCAGCGCGTGGTGGAGAGGGCGGGCCCGGTCGAGCCGGCCGAGCAGGTGCCGCCCGCGTTCGCCGAGGCGATGGACGACGACCTGGGCGTGCCGCAGGCGCTCGCGGTGGTGCACACCACCGTCCGCCAGGGCAACAGCGCGCTCGCGGCCGACGACAAGGAGGCCGCCGTGGCCCGGCTCGCCGAGGTGCGCGCCATGCTCGGCGTCCTCGGCCTGGACCCGCTGGACCCGCACTGGGCCGGAGCGGGCGAGCAGCGCGGCGAGGACCTGCACGGCGTGGTCGACACCCTGGTCCGCATGGTCCTCGTCCAGCGCGAGGCGGCCCGCGCCCGCAAGGACTGGGCGACCGCCGACGCCATCCGCGACCAGTTGAACCAGTCCGGCCTCGTGATCGAGGACAGCTCCCAGGGACCGCGCTGGAGCCTGGGCGCGCGCTGAGTCGCCCGCGAGCACGGAAGATCGATTGTGCCGCCCGGCCTCCCGGGCGGCACACTGCATAGACGTACGTACGACGTTTCAACAGACAGGTAGGTCATGGCCGGGAACAACCGCCGCATGTCCGGCAAGAAGGGCGCGCAGGTCGGCAGCGGCGGCCAGCGGCGCCGGGGGCTCGAGGGCAAGGGGCCCACGCCCCCTGCCGAGATGCGCAAGGGTCACGCCAAGCAGCGCGTCGCCCAGGCGAAGGCTCGCCGCGCCCAGGGCCGCCCGCAGCAGCGGCGCGGCTCGGGCAGGTCGTCCTCCGAGCTCGTCGTCGGCCGCAACCCGGTCGTCGAGGCGCTGCGCGAGGGCGTGCCCGCCACCACGCTCTACGTCCAGCAGTTCATCGACAACGACGAGCGGGTCCGCGAGGCGCTCCAGCTCGCGGCCGAGCGCGGCGGGATCAACCTCATGGAGGCCCCGCGTCCCGAGCTCGACCGGATGACGAACGGGCTCAACCACCAGGGCCTGGTCCTCCAGGTGCCGCCGTACGAGTACGCGCACCCCGAGGACCTCGCCGACGCCGCCTACGACGAGGGCGAGGACCCGCTGATCGTCGCCCTCGACGGGGTGACCGACCCGCGCAACCTCGGCGCGGTCGTCCGCTCCGTCTCCGCCTTCGGCGGGCACGGCGTGGTCGTCCCCGAGCGGCGCGCGGCCGGTATGACCGCGGGCGCCTGGAAGACCTCCGCCGGCACGGCCGCCCGTACGCCGGTGGCCCGTGCCACCAACCTGACCCGCGCCCTGGAGACGTACCAGAAGGCGGGCATCACGGTGGTCGGCCTCGCGGCGGACGGCGAGGCGGAACTCGGCGACCTGGACGCGCTGGAGGGGCCCGTCGTCATCGTCGTCGGCAGCGAGGGCAAGGGCCTGTCCCGGCTGGTCGGCGAGACCTGCGACCTGCGGGTGCGGATCCCGATGCCGGGCGGCGCGGAGTCGCTGAACGCCGGTGTCGCGGCCGGGATCGTGCTCTACGAGGCGGCGCGCAGGCGCGCCTGACCGGTCGTCCGGACCCGGGCGGGTGGTCGAACGGTCATCCGTACGATCACCCGCCCGGGTGGAACCGGGCGATCCGTACAACCTTGACGCGGTCCGGACAGATCCGACGCGTCACGGCAGTGTCCTAACTCGTCGTCACTCGGTTAGATGAGTGTGGACACCAGAACACCCCGCACACCCACGGGGGACCGCTCGTCGGGATACGACGACGCTCCCGCGCTGAGCATGGTGAAGGTGCCGAGCGATCCGGCGCAGGTCATCGTCAACCACGCGAGTTTCCGCGTGCAGTTGGGCGCCACCTCGCGGCGCGCCCAGTCCCTGCGGATCACCCGGTACCCCGGCGGCACCCAGAACACCGGCCGCGTGGCCTTCGCCGCGAGCCGGGCCGGGGCCGCGACCCACCGCCGCCCGGTCGTCTGGAGCGGCCGGTCAGCCCCGGACGACACCGGCGCCCACCGACTGCTCCAGGCCGTGCGGACCGGAAGCGTGTGGCACTCCGAGGAGCCGTCCGCGGACGCCGGGGCCACGCAGGTCATGCCGCGTATCGGCGGCGCGCCGGGCCACGACCCCTACGACCTCGCGCAGACGGTCGAGACCCCCGTCGTCGGCGCCCAGCGCACGCCCCGGCCCGGCGAGACCCGGCTGCTGCCGCACATGCGGACCGCGGGCAGCGCCTACGAGGAGTCCGCCCGCGGCGCTGCCGGGTACGGCGGGAACGGGTACGGCACCCCGTCGTACGGCCAACCGCCGTACGACGACGCCGACTTCGCGGACGACGAGCACGGTGCGTACGACGCGTACGGCGAGCAGGGCGGGCACCGGCAGGGCAGGCGCCACGCCGACGACCTGTCCCGGCACGCGTACTACCCGGGCCGGCGCATGAACCTCGGCGTCGTGCTGCTCCCGCTGCGCATCTTCCTCGGGTTCATCTCCCTCTACGCCGGCATGGGCAAGCTGTGCGACCCGCTCTACTTCGACGGCGGCAAACGCGGCTCCATGGTCAAGTGGCTCAACACCCTGCACCCCTGGGAAGTCGCCGAGCCACTCCGTCAGTTCGCGCTCCAGCACCCCGTCGGCTCCGGGCTCGTCATCGCCTTCCTCCAGGTCATCGTGGGGATCCTCACGGTCCTGGGCTGCTGGCAGCGGGTCGCCGCGGCGATCGGCGCGCTGCTGTCGGCCGCGCTGATCGTGACGGTGAGCTGGAAGACGGTGCCCGTCTACGACGCACCGGACATCATCTACCTCGCCGCCTGGTCCCCGCTGGTCATCGCCGGCGCGCCCGTGTACTCCGTGGACGGCCGCCTCGCCGCCTCCGCCTGGCGACGGCTCGGACCGCGCTCCGACATCTGGGAGCTGCGCCGGTTCGTGCTGCGTCGCGGCGCCCTGGTCACGGTGGTCGTCACCGGTCTGACGCTGCTCGTCGGCTCGCTGCTCGGGGGCGCCGTCCGCGACGCCGACCGGGTGGTCGTGCCCCGACCCGGCGAGGCCCCGCGCAACGAGCTGCCCGGCTCTCCGCTGCCGAAGGAGACGGGCGAGCTGCAGCAGAAGCCGCCGTCGGCGTCGACCTCGCCGACCGCCCGGCACGGTTCCTCGGCCGGCCCGTCCCGCGGCCCCGCGAGCACGCCGGGCGCGACCCGCGAGAGCGGTACCGCGACCGGCGGCGTGCCCAGCGAGACCCAGGGCACCGGCCAGACCCCGCCGCGTCACTCCGCCCCGGCGCAGCAGGCACCCAGCACCAGCTCGGGGCCGACCTCCGGCGGTACCGAGACCGGTGGCAGCACAGGATCGGGCGGTGGCTCCGGGGGCCCCAGCTCCAGTGGCGGCGGCTCCAACGGCGGTAGCTCGTCCTCGGGTCAGCCGGGGCTGGTGGGCGGACTGCTGGGGTAGCCCGCTCCCCGGTTCGCCGTACGGGTGCGGCGCTGCGGGTTCACCTCCCCAGCGCCGCCAGCTCCTTCGCGGCCTCCGTGAGGTCCTTCGCGGTGTCGATGGCGCGCCAGTAGGCGCCCTGGGGGATGGGGAAGCCGGCGAGCCTTCGCTCGCGGGCCAGGTGTGGGAAGGTGGTGCGCTCGTGGTCGCCGCGCTCCGGGAGGAGGGTGGCGAACTCGGGCGAGAACACGTAGACGCCCGCGTTGATCTCGAAGGTCGAGGGCGGGGCCTCGATGAAGTCCGTGATGTGGCCGAAGCCGTCCGTCCGCACGGCGCCCCACGGAATCCGCGGGCGGGCCAGCGCGAGGGTGGCCACCGCGTCGCGCTCGGTGTGGAAGTCGGCCATGTCGCGCAGCGAGAACCGGGTCCAGATGTCGCCGTTGGTGGCGTACCAGGGCTGGTCCGGGTGGGGCAGCTGGGCGGCGGCGAACTTCAGGCCGCCGCCGCGGCCGAGGGGCTCCGGCTCCACGACGGTGCAGACACGGACCGGCAGGTCCGCCGTCTTCAGCCAGTCCTGGAGCACCTCGGCGAGGTGGCCGCAGGACACCACCACGTCCGTCACACCCTCCTCGGCCAGCCAGGCGAGCTGGTGGCCGATGATCGGGGTGCCCGTGCCGGGGATCTCGACCATCGGCTTGGGCCGGTCGTCGGTGTAGGGCCGCAGCCGGGAGCCCTGGCCTCCGGCCAGGACGACGGCTTGAGTGGGGCGGGACGCCGCATTCGGATGGGTCATGCCCCGCACTGTACGACCCACGCTTCGGGCCCCGTCCGCCGCCAAGGAATTCCCCGCGCACCGATAATCGACTTCCGACCCGGATCCGGCCCTTCGCGCGGGGGCGGGTCGGCCCGGCGGGCCCAGATGTGGGGGAGCGGTGTCTGCGCCAGGTCCGTCGGTCGGTGGACCTGGCGTTCGGGGCGCGCGTCACGAGTGCCCGTGTCCAGGCCCGGGGCAGCCCGCTGAGTTATCGGGCCAAGGCGTGGGCTCGGCCCTCCGCGCTGCCGTGCTGTGCCGTGGCCTGGGCCCTCTCGGGCCGCGTGGGTTGCCCGGTTTCCGCGGGGCGGCCTCGCCCTGGCCCCGGGACTGCCACAGGCCGCTCTGTGGGCTTGCCCGGTCGTGTCCAGGGCGGGCCCCCGCGAGGGGTGGCCCGCCCTGGACACGAGGGACTCGCTCAAACGGCCAGGGGGCCGCGGCGTGTCAGTTGTGGGTGGACTGGATGCCGGAGGCGAAGGAGGTGTCGCAGACCGGGCGGGCGTAGGACTGGGCGCGGGCGGGGCCGTAGATGCGGACGGCCGCGCGGCCCAGGGTGCGGGCGATGGAGGCGCAGTGGCCGGCCAGCGACGGGCGGCCGTTGACCGCCTCCTGGAGGTGGGTGAGGACCACGCCCGGGTTCCGGTCCTGCAACTCGGTCAGCAACTGGTCGCGCAGCACGTCCTGGGGGGCGCGGGCGCGGGACTTCGCCGGGGAGCCGACGGCCACGGCGTCCGACGCGGCCAGCACCGAGTTCGAGGGGCTCCCCGACCAGTTGACCCGGGTGACCGCGAGGGTTCCGGAGAGCACCAGGACGACGGGCAGGACGAGGGCGAGGGAGCGGCCGATCCGGCGGGCGGGGCCCGGGCCGCGTCGCGTGGGGTGGTTGGTGGAGTGCTTCACGCGAGTGAGGGTAGCGCCCGGTAATGATTTGGCGACATTTAGTCACCCCTTCGGGGGATGGTCAGACGCTCTCTCCCGGGTGACGTGTTGACGCACACCGCTCGAAATGTCCGGTGCGCCAGGGTGGTTCGGAGGCATGGAGAAGGGCCCCGCGGCCAGGTCGCGGGGCCCTTCTCGTCAACTTGGGTGAATCCCCCCGGGAGTGTCCCGAGGTTTCAGCCGTAAGGCGTCAGCCGCGGACGCGTCAGTCCGACAGGCGCTCGCCCGTGGAGGTCGAGAACACGTGGGTCTCGCCCGGCCGCGGCACGACGTGCAGCGTGGAGCCCTTCTCCGGGACGGAACGGCTGCTGACGCGGACGACGAGGTCCCTCTGCTCGCCGCCGACCTCGACCGAGCCGTAGACGTACCCGTCGGCGCCCGTCTCCTCCACCACGTTCACGGAGACCGCGAGGCCGGCCGGAGCGTCCTCGGTGTCCTTCGACAGCGAGGCCGCCGCGCCGCCGCCCAGCTCGACCACGTCGAAGTGCTCGGGGCGCACGCCCACCGTCACCGTGCGGTCACCCTTGTCCGAGGCGGCCTTGAGCGCCTCCCGGTTGACCGGCACCACGCTGTTGCCGAACTTCACACCGCCGTCGGTGATCGGCACCTCAACGAGGTTCATGGCGGGCGAGCCGATGAAGCCGGCGACGAAGAGGTTCGCGGGCTTGTCGTACATGTTGCGCGGCGAGTCGACCTGCTGGAGCAGACCGTCCTTGAGCACCGCCACCCGGTCGCCCATGGTCATGGCCTCGACCTGGTCGTGGGTGACGTAGACGGTGGTGATGCCGAGCCGGCGCTGGAGCGAGGCGATCTGCGTACGGGTGCTCACCCGGAGCTTGGCGTCCAGGTTGGACAGCGGCTCGTCCATGAGGAACACCTGCGGCTCGCGCACGATCGCGCGGCCCATGGCGACACGCTGGCGCTGACCGCCGGAGAGCGCCTTCGGCTTGCGGTCGAGGTACTCGGTCAGGTCGAGGATCTTCGCGGCCTCCTCGACCTTCTGCCGGATCTCCGCCTTGTTGACACCGGCGATCTTGAGCGCGAAGCCCATGTTGTCGGCGACCGTCATGTGCGGGTACAGCGCGTAGTTCTGGAACACCATGGCGATGTCCCGGTCCTTCGGCGGCAGGTGGGTGACGTCGCGGTCACCGATCCGGATGGCCCCGCCGTTGACGTCCTCCAGGCCCGCGAGCATCCGCAGGGAGGTGGACTTGCCGCAACCGGACGGGCCGACCAGGACGAGGAACTCACCGTCCTCGATGTCGATCTCGAGCGCGTCGACGGCGGGCTTGTCGGAACCCGGGTAGATCCGGGTCGCCTTGTCGAACTGGACAGTGGCCATGATGAATGGGCCCCCTTCTACCGGCAGGAACGTGCCGGACGATCCGTTGTAGGAAGGTGGTTGCCACTACGGGTGAATCCGTTGTGGTGATGGTGTAGTCCACACGGGTGAACTGGCACAGGACGGTACCTGGCGTTCACCTGGTCTGTCAGTACTCGGGGGCTGGTGAACTTCACGGAAATTCCTGCCGGGCCGCCTCGGGGACCTGGGTACACTGCACGGACACACCCATACAGGCCTCCTTAGCTCAGCTGGTCCAGAGCGGCTGTCTTGTAAACAGCAGGTCGTCGGTTCGAATCCGACAGGGGGCTCCACACACGGAGGCCACCCGCGCCGCGAGGTGCGGGTGGCCTCCGTTCGTTTTCGCAGGTCAGGTCAGGCTGTTCTGAGCAGCGTCCGTACGACCTGACGCAGCGTCGCCTCGGGGTCCGGTGCGGCAGCTGCCGCCCGCCAGGCGACGAACCCGTCCGGGCGGACCAGCACCGCCCCGTCGGGCGTCGTGCCGTGGGCCCGCGCCCAGTCGGGTGCCGCCCCGTCCGCGCCGCCGTGCGGGTCGTACATCAGCTCGGCTCCGACGCGGTACGAGTCCAGGCGCACGCCGTCGCTCTCGCTCTCGGCGAGGCGCAGGGCCGCCGTGTGCCAGCCCGCCGTCGACTGGGCGTCGCTCAGCAGCACCAGGGAGCGCTCGTACAGGTCGAGCGTCGAGATCCGCTCGCCGCCGCGGCGCAGCCACAGGTGGGGCGCCCGGCTGCCCGGCTCGCCGGTCAGGCGCATCGCCTCGGGCACGACCTCCTGGTCCGGGTCGGCGCCCACGACGGCGCCGTGCGGGTAGCGGTAGCCGAGGACGACGTTGAGAATGCCGCCGCGCTTGCCGCCGCCGATGCCGGGTGCCGGGGCGAAGCCGGGGTGGCTGTGCTCGACGGAGCGGGCGGAGGCGCGGGCGCTGGTCGCCGTGGCGACGGGGCGGCGCTCGGTGTCGTAGGTCTCCAGGAGGCCGGGGCCGGCCCAGCCGCCGAGCACGGCGGCCAGCTTCCAGACCAGGTTGTGCGCGTCCTGGATGCCGGTGTTGGAGCCGAAGGCGCCGGTGGGGGACATCTCGTGCGCGGAGTCCCCGACGAGGAACACCCGTCCGGCCGAGTAGCGGTCGGCGACCCGTTCGGCGGCACGCCACGACGCCTTGCCGGTGATCTCCACATCCAGGTCGGGGGCTCCGATCGCGCGGCGGATGTGCCGCTGGAGCCGGTCCTCGGTGAACTCCTCCACCGTCTCGCCCCGCTCCGGGTGCCAGGGCGCGTGGAAGACCCAGTGCTCCTTGTTGTCGACGGGCAGCAGGGCCCCGTCGGCGTCCGGGCCGGTGAGGTAGCAGCAGATGAAGCGGCGTTCGCCCACCACCTCGGCGAGCAGCTTGGAGCGGAAGGTGACGCTGACGTTGGCGAACAGGTCGCCGGGCCCGCTGTGCCCGATGCCGAGGCGGCGCCGGACCGGGCTGCGCGGGCCGTCGGCGGCTACCAGGTAGTCGGCGCGGACGGTGTACCGCTCGTCGTTGCCCCGGTCCCGTACCACCGCGGTCACGCCCTCGCCGTCCTGCTCGAAGGACTCCATCTCGTGGGAGTAGCGCAGATCGCCGCCGAGCCTCCGGGCACCCCTCAGCAGCTCGGGCTCCAGGTCGTTCTGGCTGCACAGGCACCAGGAGGTGGGGCTGAACCTGGCGAGGCCGCCGTCCGGGTCGATGTGCTTGAACAGCCACTCGCCCGCGTCGCCGGCCAGGGTGGGCGTCTGGAGGATGCCGTGGTTGTCCGCGAGCAGCGATGCCGCCGTCTTGATCTCCGGCTCGACGTCGGCCACCCGGAACAGCTCCATCGTCCGCACGTTGTTGCCGCGTCCACGCGGGTGAATGGACGTGCCGGAGTGCCGCTCGACCAGCAGGTGCGGCACGCCGTGGCGGCCCAGGAACAGGGAGGCGGACAGGCCCACCAGGGAGCCGCCGACGATGAGGACGGGTACCCGGTGGTCGGCTTCTCGGCGCATCGATGCCTCCAGGAGCGGGGGTGCGGGTGCGGGGCGCGTCGGAGTGTCCATGCCCTCCCGGAGGCCGTCGTGCGTACGTCCACGGCACCAATCACCCGTGTGATCACCCGCGTGGTGCACACGAGTCGCGCACCGATCGGGACCGGCTCAGGATCGAGATCACGCTGACGTCGCGTCACCCGCGGCCGGCGTTTCCTCTGCCCCGCCACGCACCGCCAAGGAGACGTACGCAGATGACCGCCATCTCTGAGCGAGTTTCAGAACCGACCGAGCAGCAGGCCGCGAAACGTGTCTCCCAGTCCGTCTTCGACGGTTCCCGGCTCCGGGTCATCCTGCTGGTGAACGTCTACGACGGCGCCCAGCAGCAGTTCCTGGAGGCGTACGAGGAGATGTGCAAGCAGGTCGCGTCCGTCCCCGGGCACGTCAGCGACCAGCTGTGCCAGTCCATCGAGAACCCCTCCCAGTGGCTGATCACCAGCGAGTGGGAGAGCGCCCCGCCGTTCCTCGCCTGGGTGAACAGCGAGGAGCACGTGCGGATGGTGCAGCCGATGCACGGCTGCATCCGGGACACCCGGTCGCTGCGCTTCCACATCGTCCGTGAGACCGGCCACACGGCGGTGGGCGAGGCTTCCGCCGAGCGCCGGCTGCAGGCCTCGCCGCGGATCGGGGACGGTGTGATCCGGCACGCGCTGACCTTCACGGTGAAGCCGGGCAGCGAGCGGAAGGTGGCCCAGATCCTGGCCGACTACGAGCCGCCCGAGGCGAACGTGGACGGCACCACCCGGTTGTGCCGTACCTCCCTGTTCATGCACGGCAACCGGGTCGTGCGGGCGATCGAGGTGCGCGGCGACCTCCTCGCGGCGCTGCGGCACGTGGCCCAGCAGCCGCAGATCCGGAAGGTCGAGGAGGACCTCAACCCCTACCTGGAGCAGGACCGCGACCTCAACGACCAGGAGTCCGCACGGGTGTTCTTCACCCGGGCGGCGCTGCCCGCGGTGCACCACGTGACGGCCGACCAGGAGAGTCCGGAGGCGGAGCGGCACGCGCTGTACTACCCGGCGCGGCAGGGCATGGGCATGAAGCTGGCGGAGCTGCTGTCCCATCAGGACGAGCGGGCCGCGGCGGACCCGGGCAGCCCGGTGCTGCGCAGCACGGTCTTCGAGCGGGACGACGTCGTCGTCCGCCTGATCGACATCCGTGGCGGGCTGGACGCCGACCCGGCCGCCGCGCTGGGCGTGGCGGATGCCGCGAAGGTGTCGGAGCTGTCCGCCCTGCTCGACGCGGGCGCCGCCAAGAAGGACGGCGACCTGGCCAGTCTGCTCACCCTCGCCCGTATGGACCTCATCACCGACCGCCGGTCCGCGCCGGACGCCTGACGCATTCCGAAGCCGACGTACCACACCACCGGAGGAACGACGTGATCAAACCCAGGCCCAGGATCGTGGAGCTCGGCGAGACCGAGCCCAACACGAAGCGCGGAGGCGATCTTCGCGCCATGCTCACCCCGGCCACGGTCGGTTCCACCAGCGGCTTCATGGGCGTGGCCATCGTGCAGCCCGGCGACCGCATCGGGGAGCACTACCACCCGTACTCCGAGGAGTTCGTGTACGTCGTCTGCGGCGACCTCGAGGTGGACCTGGACGGCGAGCCGCACCCGCTCAGGCCGGAACAGGGCCTGATGATCCCCGCCTACATGCGCCACCGCTTCCGCAACGTGGGCGACGTGGAGGCGCGGATCGTCTTCCACCTGGGGCCGCTGGCCCCGCGCCCGCAGCTCGGCCACGTCGACACGGAGGGCACCGAGCCGGCGGCGGCCGGTGCGGAGGCGCCGCCGGCGGGCGTGGCAGAGGTCCGATCATGACCAGGCGGGTGGCGGTCACCGGCATAGGCATCGTGGCGCCGGGCGGTATCGGCGCCCCCGCTTTCTGGGACCTGCTGGCGAACGGGCGCACCGCGACGCGGGGCATCACGTTCTTCGACCCGGCCGGTCTGCGGTCCCGGATCGCGGCCGAGTGCGACTTCGACCCGGCGGCCTCGGGGCTTGACGAGGAGCAGGTCGCGCGCTGCGACCGCTACATCCAGTTCGCCCTGGCCGCCGGCCAGGAGGCGGTGTCGGACTCCGGACTCGACCTCGCCGGGGAGAACCCCTGGCGGGTCGGGGTCTCGCTGGGTACCGCGGTCGGCGGCACCACCCGGCTGGAGAACGACTACGTCCTGGTCAGCCACCGCGGCGAGCGCTGGGACGTGGACCACGAGCGGGCCCGGCCGCATCTGGAGCGGGCGTTCACCCCGAGCACGCTGGCCTCCACGGTGGCCGAGCGGTTCGGGGCCCGCGGGCCGGTGCAGACCGTCTCCACCGGCTGCACCTCCGGGCTCGACGCGGTCGGCTACGCGCTGCACACCGTGGAAGAGGGGAGGGCGGACATCTGCATAGCCGGAGCGTCGGACTCGCCGATATCACCGATCACCATGGCGTGCTTCGACGCGATCAAAGCGACGTCGCCGAACAACGACGACCCCGCCCACGCCTCCCGCCCCTTCGACAACGACCGTGACGGGTTCGTCATGGGCGAGGGCGGCGCGGTGCTCGTCCTGGAGGAGCTGGAGCACGCCAGGGCCCGCGGCGCCCATGTGTACTGCGAACTCAGCGGCTACGCCACGTTCGGCAACGCCTACCACATGACCGGACTGACCAGCGAGGGCCTGGAGATGGCGCGGGCGATAGAGACCGCGCTGGACCACGCCCGACTGGACGGCTCCGCGATCGACTACGTCAACGCGCACGGCTCCGGCACCCGCCAGAACGACCGGCACGAGACGGCCGCGGTGAAGCGGGCGCTGGGCCACCACGCCTACGGCACCCCCATGAGCTCCATCAAGTCGATGGTGGGCCACTCGCTCGGGGCGATCGGGGCGATCGAGGTGGTGGCCTGTGTGCTGGCCCTGGCCCACCAGATGGTCCCGCCGACCGCGAACTACGAGACCCCCGACCCCGAGTGCGACCTGGACTACGTCCCGCGGGTCGCCCGTGAGCGGAAGCTGGGCAGCGTGCTCTCCGTGGGCAGCGGCTTCGGCGGCTTCCAGTCCGCGGTGATCCTGACCCGGCAGAGGGAGAGGACACGATGAGCGCACAGCGCGAGCGGCGGGCCGCTGTCACCGGCATCGGTGTCGTCGCGCCCGGCGGCACGAGCACCGAGACCTTCTGGAAGTCCACCCAGGAGGGCGTGAGCGTCCTGGACCGCGTGACCCGTGAGGGCTGCGAGCACCTGCCGCTGAAGGTGGCCGGGGAGGTGCGGTCCTTCGAACCCTCGGCGGCGGTCGAGGAGCGCTATCTCGTCCAGACCGACCGTTTCACGCACTTCGCGATGGCCGCGGCCGACGCCGCCCTCCAGGACGCCCGGCTGGGGCAGGCCGACACCGACGCGGCCCCGTTCTCCGCGGGCGTGGTCACCGCGGCCGGGTCCGGCGGCGGCGAGTTCGGCCAGCGGGAGCTGCAGAAGCTGTGGAGCAAGGGCAGTCGCTATGTCGGCCCCTGGCAGTCCATCGCCTGGTTCTACGCGGCCAGCACCGGCCAGGTCTCCATCCGGCGCGGTTTCAAGGGCCCCTGCTCGGTGGTCGCCGCCGACGAGGCGGGCGGCCTGGACGCCCTGGCGCACGCGGCCCGTGCCGTCAAGCGCGGCACCGACGTGATCGTGGCCGGTTCGACGGAGGCGCCGCTGGCCCCGTACTCGATGGTCTGCCAGCTCGGTTACCGGGAGCTGAGCCCGGTGGCCGATCCGAAGCGCGCCTACCGCCCGTTCACCGAGGACGCCTGCGGGTTCGTGCCGGCCGAGGGCGGCGCGATGCTCACCGTGGAGGCGGCCGACGCGGCCCGGGAGCGGGGCGTGCCCGTACGGGCCGTCCTGGCCGGGCACGCGGCGACCTTCACCGGCGCCTCCCGCTGGGAGCTGTCCCGGGAGGGGCTGGCGGAGGCGATCCGCGGCGCGTTGGCCGAGGCCGGGTGCGCACCCGAGGAGGTCGACGTCGTCTTCGCCGACGCCCTCGGCGTCCCCGAGGCGGACCGGGCCGAGGCGCTGGCCATCGCCGACGCGCTCGGCGCGCACGGCCGGCGCGTGCCGGTCACGGCACCCAAGACGGGCACCGGCCGGGCGTACTGCGCCGCTCCGGTGCTGGACACGGCGGCGGCGGTCCTCGCGATGGAGCACGGCCTGATCCCGCCCACCCCGAACGTCTCCGACATCTGCCATGACCTCGACCTGGTGACCGGTCGTGCCCGTGCCGCCGAGGTGCGCACGGCACTGGTCCTCAGCCGGGGGCTCATGGGCTCGAACTCGGCGCTGGTGCTGCGGCACGGCGCCGCCGACGCCTCGTAGCGAGGCAGCCAGGATCAACCGGGAGCAACAAGGAGAGGAACCGCATGAGTGACCGAATCACAGTGGAGGAACTGGCCGAACTCATGAAGAAGGCCGCCGGGATCACCGTCAGCCCGCAGGAGCTGGCAGACCGGTCCGAGACCGGATTCGACGAGATCGGCATCGACTCGCTCGGCCTGCTCGGCATCGTGGGCGAACTGGAGAACCGGCACGGTATCCCGATGCCGGCCGACGCGGAGCGCTGCAAGACGCCCAGGAAGTTCCTCGACCTCGTCAACAGCACTCTTCTGGCAGGAGCGTAGACATGGCGGGACACACGCAGAACGAGGTCACCATCGCCGCGCCGGTGGATCTCGTCTGGGACATGACCAACGATGTGGCGAACTGGCCGCGGCTGTTCAGCGAGTACGCCTCCGCCGAGATCCTGTCCCAGGACGGCGACAAGTGCACCTTCCGCCTGACCATGCATCCGGACGAGAACGGCACCGTGTGGAGCTGGGTCTCCGAGCGCGAGCCCGACCGGGCCACGCTCTCTGTCAGGGCCCGCCGGGTCGAGACGGGCCCCTTCGACCACATGAACATCCACTGGAGGTACGAGGAGGTCCCCGGGGGCACGCGGATGATCTGGACCCAGGACTTCGCGATGAAGCCGGAAGCGCCGGTCGACGACGACTGGATGACCGACAACATCAACAAGAACTCCAAGGTCCAGATGGCCCTGATCCGCGACAGGATCGAGAAGGCCGCCGCCGGGCACCGGGCCGAGCCGGCCCTGACCACCGACTGAGCCGGACGGAGAGAGGACCGTGCACCAAGAACTGATCGTCGCCCGAATGGCCCCGGGGTCGGCCCCGGACATCGCCAGGATCTTCGAGGAGTCCGACCGGGGGGAGCTGCCGCACCTGGTCGGTGTCACCCGACGCAGCCTCTACCAGTTCGGCGATGTGTACATGCACCTGATCGATGCGGACCGGGACCCGGGACCCTCCATCGCCAAGGTGGCGAACCACCCCGAGTTCCGGGGCATCAGCGAGCGGCTGTCGGCGTACGTCAGCGCCTACGACCCGCAGACCTGGCGCTCACCGAAGGACGCGATGGCCCAGCGCTTCTACCTGTGGGAGCGTGACTGAGTCGCCGGACCGAGCCACCTGACGCGCCGTCCGGTCCCTCACGGACGGCCACCGGCCGCCGGGCCCGCACTGTCGCGGGCCCGGCGGCCGGTGTCCGAGGAGGTCGCGGCGGCGCCGCCGGCGGGGTCCGGTCAGGCGGGCACCGCGCAGTCGAAGGCGTGCAGATAGGCGTTGACCGGGCTGATGTCGTCGATGACCAGGCCGGCCGCCTTCAGCCGGTCGGCCATGCTGGCGCTGGTGTGCTTGGCACCGCCGACGTTCAGCAGCAGGAGCAGGTCCATGGCGGTGCTGAACCGCATCGAGGGGGTGTCGTCGACGAGGTTCTCGATGACCACGACCCGCGCCCCGGGCCCGCCCGCCTCGATGACGTTGCGCAGGCAGCGGGCGGTGGAGTCGTCGTCCCACTCCAGGATGTTCTTGATGATGTAGACGTCGGCCCTGACCGGGATGGCCTCGCGGCAGTCGCCGGGCACGATCCGCACCCGGTCCGCCAGCGAGCCGCCCGCGCGCAGCCGGGGGTCGGCGTTGTCCACCACCCGCGGCAGGTCCAGCAGGGTGCCGTGCATGTGCGGGTACTTCTCCAGCAGGCTCGCCACCACGTGCCCCTGGCCGCCGCCGATGTCGGCGACCGAGGAGGCGCCGGACAGGTCGAGGAGCGCGGCGACGTCCCGAGCGGACTGCTTGCTGGAGGTCGTCATGGCCCGGTTGAAGACGTCCGCCGACTCGGGGGCGTCCTCGTTGAGGTGGACGAAGAACTCCTTGCCGTACAGGTCCTCCACCACGTTGCGGCCGGTGCGCACCGCCTCGTCCAGTTTCGGCCAGGCGTCCCAGGTCCACGGCTCGGTGCACCAGAGGGTGATGTAGCGCAGGCTGCCCGGATCGTCCTCGCGCAGCAGCCGGGACATGTCGGTGTGCGCGAACGTTCCGTCGGGCTGCTCGGTGAAGACGCCGTAGCAGGTCAGCGCCCGCAGCAGCCGGCGCAGCGGCTTCGGTTCGGTCTTCACGGCGGCCGCGAGGTCCTCCACGGCCATGGGTGCGTCCCCGAGCGCGTCGGCCACACCGAGCCGGGCGGCCGCGCGGAGGGCGGCGGCGCACGCCGCCCCGAACGCGAGCTCCCTGAGCCGCATGGACGGCGGTGGGGCGGACTGAGCGGTCGTCATGTGCCGCCTTCCTTCCTTCTCGGTCCCGTGGGTTCCACGAGTGGCTACGGCCTCAGCACAGTCCCGCAGGCTTGGAGGCCCGGCAGGAGTTCGCTGCGAAGGTGTTGTGGTGCGCGGCGCTCTCCTGGTTGACCAGGTCCGCCGGGGAGTTGCCGTCGAGCACGTTCCGGCTCACCCGGTTCCGCTCGCCGGCCCCGCCGACGATGCTCTTGAACAGCACGATGCCGCCGGAGAAGGGGGACCTGCCCGCGTTGCCGACGACGAGGTTGCGGAACACATCAGTCTGCTCAGTGCCGGTCAGGACGATGCCGGAGCCCTGGAGGAAGGGCAGCCGGGCGGTCGCCGGGCAGAACCTGTTGTTCTCCGCGACCCGGTTTTCGCGCACGGTCAGTGCGCCGGCCCGCGGCTTGTTCTCGTCGCCGACGACGAACACGCCCGCGCAGTTGCCGGAGACGTCGTTGCCCGCGACGGTGAGGTTGCGCAGCCGGCGGACGGTGACGCCGATCCGGTTGCCCTCCAGCCGGTTGCGGGCGATCAGCGTTCCTCCGGTGTCGGCGGCGCCCTGCTCGGCGGTGACCGTGTTGGCCAGGAAGAGTCCCGCGTCGCCGTTGCCCCGGGCGGTGTTGCTCCAGTACTCGCTGCGAACGGACCGCTCCTCGGCGATGCCCCACACCCCGTTCTTCTCGGCGGTCACCTGCCGCACGGTCAGCCGGTCGGTGCCCACGGCCATCAGGCCGGTGTGGGAGAAGCCGGTCAGGGTCAGACGGGAGACGGTGACACCTTCCAGGCGCTTGGCCTTGGTACCCATCACGCAGATGCCGTTGCCCCGCTTGCCGCAGTCGCTCGTGGGCTTCTGTCTGCCCGGTTCCAGGACGGTGCCGCGGCTGCCGCGCAGGGTCAGACGGGGTGTCGTCACCTTGACGCTCTCGTGGTAGACGCCGGGCAGCACCAGCACGGTGTCACCCTGCTTCGCGGAGTCCACCGCCCGCTGGATCGACTGGCCCGGGTGCACCAGGTGCGTCCTGGGCGCCAGGACCGGTGGGGCGGCGGCGATGCCCGAGCCGACCAGCGCGGCGGCGCTCAGGAGCAGAGCGATATGGCGTTTCGTCATATTCTGTACGGTATGACCCGATAGTCGGCTGGAGCGCCCGATGGGCCGTCCGGCGGCGTGTCACCGGCGCGGGCGCGGTCCGGCGGCGTGTCACCGGCGCAGGGCGCGGCCGATCCTCAGCTGTTCGGGGGACAGCGGGCGACCGTCCTCCAGGTCCCACAGGGCGTTCTGCAGCACACGGCCGAGCGTCCAGGCGCGGGCCCGGTCGCGGTCGAGGCCCAGCGCCCAGGTCATGGCCTCGAAGCGCGGGACGACCTCGGCGGGCTCGAAGCGGTTGAACAGCGCCGGGAACAGCTCGAAGCCCGGGTCCCCGGCGAGCGGCTTGGGATCGATGGCCAGCCAGGGCTCGCGGTCGGCGCCGAGGACGTTGTCGTAGTGCAGGTCCCAGTGCAGCAGCCGGTCGCCGCTTTCACGGGCGACCTCGCGCACGGCGGCGGCGCAGTCCGCGAGCAGCCGGCGGTCGTCCCCGCCGGGCAGTCGCCGCAACGCGCTCGGAGTCCGCTCCAGCAGGGCACCCGCGATGTCACCCAGCCGCCGTATCCCCGCCGGGGCCGGTACGGAGGTCAGGCGGGCCAGCAGGCCGGCGATCACCAGGACGGCCTCACGGGTGTCCGGCAGGCGCGTCAGAGGGCGGGCGGAGTCGAGCCGTTCCAGCAGCAGCGTGCCGGTCGGCTCGTCGTGCTCCAGCAGCCGTACGGCCCCCGCACCGTCCCACACGCGCAGCGCCGGCGCCTCTCCCGCGCTCTCCTCGTCGGGCAGTTGGAGCTTCAGGACGGCGGGCAGGAGGTCGGCGCGGATGACCGGAAGGACCAGCGCGCACACGCCGTGCATCGCCGGCCCGTCGATCCGCAGCCGCCACCGGTCGAGGAAGCCGGCCACCTGCCGGGGCAGACCGGCGACGAACGCGCGGCCCGCCGCCCCGTTGAATTTCTCCTGGGAAGCGGCCAGCGCGCCGGGCACCTCGATCACCCTTACGACCATACTTGCGCGTTTGAACCCTCCCCCAGCTGAAGCAGGGGGATTCCTGGCTCAAGCAGCCCATTCGCTCGGCGGGCGAACGAGTCTGACGCTCTCAGCACCAGCCGGGACGGAACCTGCCCGGTTGCCCGTTAAGACAAAGGAGTTGCGCGTGCTTGGCTCTCGCAACGCACGGCAGTCAGCTTACCCAACCGTGTGGGCGGTCTTGCACCTTTTGGGTGAAACCCCGTTCCTTGCCCTGTTTCGCGGGAGTCCGATTCATCTTGCCCCCGGAGCCGGGGGCGTCCTCGGAGGTTCCCGGTGAACGGGGTCATGCGGATGCGGCGTGGGCTCCGGGCGGCGACGGCGTACGTCCGCAGCGCTCCGGGGACGTACGTCTGGCTGCTGATCCTGTTCCTGACCACCGTCGCCCTGCACCACATGTCGCCGCAGTTCGAGGAGCACTTCCTGCGTCACCGCTCGACGAACCTGCGCGAGCTGTCGAACGACCCGGTGCGGGTGCTCTTCTCCAGCGCCATGTGGATCGACAGCGGCCACTGGCTGCCGTACGCGGTCCTCTACACGGTCTTCCACGCCCAGGCCGAGCGCTGGCTGGGCACCCTGCGCTGGCTGCTGGTGTGCCTGACCGCGCACGTGCTGGCGACGCTGATCAGCGAGGGCGCCGTGCTGTGGGCGATCCAGCGGTACATGGTGCCCGCGTCGGCCGTCAACACTCTGGACGTCGGTGTGAGTTACGCCCTGGCCGGGGTGATGGGGGTGCTGACGTACCGGATCGCCCCGCCCTGGCGGTACCTGTACCTGGCCGCCGTCCTCGTCTTCTACGCCGTGTCGCTGGTGACCAGGCACACCTTCACCGATCTGGGGCACTTCGCCGCCGTCCTGGTCGGCCTGGGCTGCTATCCGCTGGTCAGGGGCCGGGGAGAGCCGTGGAACCCGAGGAAGGCGCTGTTCGCCCTGAGGCGTTAGCGCCCGGCTCTCGGGCCCCGTGCCTCATGCCACGGGTTCCGATACGGGCGCCTCCGTCGGGGCCCCGTGCTTGGGGGCCCTGCCCGTCACCATCAGGCCCGCGATCAGACTGGCCACCAGCATGACGGCGGCCGCCCACCAGAGGGCGACCGTGTAGCCGTGGACGATGCCCTCCGGCACCACCCGGGCCCGGTCCGCCCGGCCGCGCAGATGGGCGGTGACGTAGGCGGCGCCGCTGGTCGTGGCGACCGTGTTGAGCAGGGCGGTGCCGATGGAACCGCCGACCTGCTGCGAGGTGTTCACGGTCGCGGAGGTCACCCCCGAGTCCTGCGGGGCGACGCCCGCGGTGGCGGTGGCGAACACCGGCATGAAGGTCAGGCCCATGCCGAGGCCCATCAGCACCAGCGCGGGCAGCACCTCGCTCGGGTAGCGCGAGTCGACCGTGAGCCGGGTCAGGAGCAGTAGCCCGCCCGCGGCGAGGAGCATGCCGGGGACCATGAGCACGCGAGGTGCCACGTGCCGCAGCAGCCGGGCCGAGATCTGCGTCGAACCGGTGATGACCGCGGCGGTCAGCGGCAGGAAGGCGAGACCGGTGCGCAGCGGCGAGTAGCCGAGGATCTCCTGCAGGTAGTACGTCATGAACAGGTACAGCCCGAACATGCCGATCACCGCCAGCAGCATGGTCAGGAGGCACCCCGCCCGGTTGCGGTCCCGCAGGACGTGCAGCGGCAGCAGGGGCACCGGCGCCCGGCTCTGCCACCACACGAACGTCAGGAGCAGCGCCGCACCGAGGGCGAACAGGCTCAGGACCACCGGGTCGGTCCAGCCGCGCGGCTGGGCCTCGCTGAACCCGTAGACGACGGCGACCAGGCCGCCGCAGCCCAGCGCCGCCCCGGGCAGGTCCAGCCGGGCGCTCGCCCGACCCGGCCTGTCGCGCAGCAGGGTCAGGGTGCCGAGGACCGCGACGACGGCGATGGGCACGTTGACGTACAGGCACCAGCGCCAGTTCAGGAACTCCGTCAGCACGCCGCCGACGATGAAGCCGATCGCCGAGCCGCTGCCCGCCAGGGCGCCGTAGATGCCGAACGCCTTCCCGCGCTCCCTGGGGTGGGTGAAGGTCGTGGTCAGCAGGCTGAGCGCGGAGGGGGCGAGGACGGCGGCGAAGGCGCCCTGAAGGGCGCGGGCGCCGTAGAGCATGCCCGAGGAGGTGGCCGCGCCTCCGAACACGGAGGCGGCGGCGAACCCGGCCAGCCCGACGAGGAACGTGCGCTTGCGGCCCACCAGGTCGGCGATCCGCCCGCCGAGCAGGAGCAGCCCGCCGAAGCCGAGGGAGTAGGCGGTGATGACCCACTGCCGGTTGCCGTCGGACATGTGCAGGGCGTGCTGGGCGGAGGGGAGCGCGATGTTCACGATCGTCGCGTCCAGGACCACCATCAGCTGCGCGAGCGCGATGACGACCAGTGCCCACCAGCGGTGCCGGTCGGTTTCCCGGGACGAGGATTGACCTGGACGGGCGACGCTCACCTGGCCAGAAGACCATGAATCGGGAGGTATCGCATCCTCGTGCATGCAGGGCGCCCCGCGGTCGGGAGGGGGGATTGTCAGTGGCGGGGGGCAGCATGGGGGCATGGTGAGCGGAGCGAGCGGTAGGGCCGGTGTGAAGAGCGCGCGGCGGCCCGAGGTGCGGTTGCCGGCGCTGGAGGCGTACGGCGGCGGGGGACTGGCGCCGGACGGGGACTACGACGGGCTGGAGTTCCGGGAGGAGGACTTCGCCGGGCAGGACGGGGCGGGGGCCCGGTTCCTGGACTGCGCGCTCGGAGGCTGCGCGCTGGACGACGCGTCGCTGCGGCACGCCCGCTTCCTGGACTCGGTCCTCACCGGCATACGGGGTGTCGGCACCGACCTCGCCGAGGCGACCCTGCGTGATGTGGAGGTGGTCGACGCCCGCCTCGGCGGTGTGCAGTGCCACGGTGCGGTCCTGGAGCGCGTGTGGATCCGCGGCGGCAAGATCGACTACCTGAACCTGCGCAGGGCCCGGCTGCGGGACGTCGTCTTCGAGGGCTGCGTCCTCGTCGAGCCGGACTTCGGGGGCGCCCGGCTTGAGCGGGTGGAGTTCGTGGACTGCGTGGTCAAGGGCGTCGACTTCAGCGCGGCGACGCTCTCGGACGTGGACCTGCGGGGCGCCGCATCCCTGGAGATCGCGCGCGGGCTGGACCGGCTGGCGGGCGCGGTGATCAGCACCGGTCAGCTCCTGGACCTGGCGCCGGTGCTGGCGGCGGAGCTGGGGATCAGGGTGGAGGGGTGAGGGGACTGAAAGAGCTGAAGGGCTGAAAGGGGCTTCCGGCCGAGAGACGGTTCAGGAGACGCGGGGGTAGCGGGCCTGGAGGGTCCAGATCGCCGGGTTCTCCGCCAGGTCCTCGTGCAGGTCGCACAGGTCGGCGACGAGATCGTGCAGGAAGTCACGGGCCTCGCGGCGCAGCGCCGCGTGCGAGAAGCTCAGCGGGGACTCCTCGACGGGCATCCAGTCGGACACGATGTCGACCCAGCCGAAGCGGCGCTCGAAGAGCATGCGGTCCGTGGACTCGGTGAAGTCCAGCTCCGCCCGCTGCGGACGGGAGGCGCGGGAGCCGGCCGGGTCCCGGTCCAGCCGCTCGACGATGTCGCACAGGGCCCAGGCGAAGTCGAGTACGGGCACCCAGCCCCAGGCCGTGGCCAGTTCGCGGTCCGACTCGGTGTCGGCCAGGTAGACGTCGCCGCAGAACAGGTCGTGCCGCAGCGCCCGCACGTCCGCGCGGCGGTAGTCCGTCTGCGGCGGGTCGGGGAAGCGGTTGGAGAGGGCGTAGCCGATGTCGAGCACGTAGGCGATGGTGTCATGTGCCCCGCATAGGATCGCGCGCGTGCATCGATCTGCCCTGCTTGTCCGGACCGCCGCGGCCGGCTGCGCCCTGCTCGCGCTGACGCTGACCGGGTGCGACGGCGGTGTCCGGGGCACCCCGGGCGGGGCCGGGGTGCACGATCCGTACTTCCCCAGGGCGGGCAACGGCGGGTACGACGTCAGCCACTACGGCCTGACCCTCGACTACGACCCGGGCCGGCGTCACCTCACGGGTACGGCGGTGATCACCGCCCGGGCCGCCAAGGACCTGTCCGCCTTCGACCTCGATCTCGTGGGGCTCGACGTCCGGAGCGTCACGGTGGAGGGGAGGGCCGCCTGGTTCAGCCGGGCCGGGCAGGAACTCACCGTGCGCCCGCACGACGATCTGGTGAAGGGGAAGACGTTCACCGCGACGGTGCGCTACTCGGGGCGGCCGCAGGCCGTCGTCGACCCGGACGGGGCGCGGGAGGGATGGCTGCCCACCGCCGACGGCGCTCTCGCCCTCGGTGAACCGGTCGGCTCGATGGCGTGGTTCCCGGGGAACCACCATCCGTCCGACAAGGCCACGTACGACATCTCGGTCACCGTGCCCGAGGGTCTGCGGGCCGTCTCCAACGGCGAGTTGAGGAGCGAGACGACCAGCGGGGGGCGTACGACGTTCCGGTGGCGCACCGCCGAGCCGATGGCGAGCTATCTGGCCACCGTCGCGATCGGCCGCTTCGAGATCACCCGCTTCACCACGAGGAGCGGTCTGCCGGTGTACGTCGCCGTGGAGCCGTCCCAGGTGCGGGCGAGCGGGGCCGTGACGGCCAGGATTCCCGAAATCGTCGAGTGGGCGGAGCGCCGCTTCGGCCCGTACCCCTTCTCGTCCACCGGCGCGATCGTCGGCCGTCGCGAGGACGCCGGTTACGCCCTGGAGACCCAGAACCGGCCCGTCTTCCCCGGCGCCCCCGACATCGGAACCCTCGTCCACGAACTCGTCCACCAGTGGTACGGGGACTCCGTCACCCCGAAGAGCTGGCGGGACATGTGGCTGAGCGAGGCCTTCGCGACGTACGCGCGGTGGCTGTGGGACGAGGACCACGGCGGCCGGACCGCGCAGCAGGCCTTCGACGCGCTCCAACGAGGCGACTACTTCGCCGACGACGCCCAGAACAGGGCCTTGTGGTCCTTTCCACCCGCCAAGCCGGTCGACGCCGCGCACATCTCCGAACGGCCCGTCTACGAACGCGGCGCGATGGTTCTGCACAGGATCCGCCAGGCGGTCGGTGACCACGCCTTCGACGACATCGTCCGGGGCTGGGCCGCGGCCCACCGCCACGGCAACGCGGACACCGCCGACTTCACCGCCTACGTGGAGAAGAAGGCCCCGGGCACGGACTTCGGCGGGATATGGGCCGACTGGCTGTACGGGGACGGCAAGCCGACGGGTCCCTGACCGCGGCCGGCCGGTCCCATCAGCCGGCCCGTTCCCTCAGTCCAGCCGCTTGCGCAGCACCACGCACGGGCGGCCCATGTGCCGGTCCCGGCGGTGGGCGAGGTGCCGGTAGCCGAGGGCGGTCCAGAACGCCAGGCCCCCGGGGTTGTTCCCGAGAACGGCCAGGCGCACGGCGGCCCGGCCCGCGGCACGGAAGCGGTCCTCGACGAGGGACGCCAACCGGCGTCCGTAGCCGTGCCGTTGTGCGCCCGCGTCGATCATCAGCAGGCCGATCCACGGGTCCGGGTCGGCCGGGTCGGGATGGTGGGCGAGCGTGATCGCGATCCCGACGAGCCGTCCCTCGCTGCGGGCGAGCAGCACCTCCGCGTCCGGGGCGGCCAGTTCGTCCGCCAGCGCGGTCGCCACCTGTTCCGGGCGGATGTCGTCCGGGTCGGGGAAGTCGCCGCTGAGGGCGTGGAAGTCGCGCTGGGAGGCGTAGAGCGTGGTGAGCTCGGTCAGCAGCTCGCCCGGGAGGCCGCGGTCCGGCGGGAGGGTCAGGGGCTCGAGGAACACCCGGGCAACGTACCGCGCACCACACGCCCCGGGTGCCCTCTGGCGCGGAGGACGGCCGGCCGGAGCGGTGGGGAGCAGCGCCCGCAGCTCCGGCCCTTCGCGGGCCGGGGCTGCGGGCGGCGGACCGCGTCCGTCAGACGTTGACGCCGAAGTCCTGGGCGATGCCGACCAGGCCCGAGGCGTAGCCCTGGCCAACGGCGCGGAACTTCCACTCCGCGCCGTTGCGGTACAGCTCGCCGAAGACCATGGCCGTCTCGGTGGCCGCGTCCTCCGACAGGTCGTAGCGGGCGATCTCGGTGCCGCCTGCCTGGTTGACGATGCGGATGTAGGCGTTGCGGACCTGGCCGAAGTTCTGGCCGCGGTTCTCGGCGTCGTAGATGGAGACCGGGAAGACGACCTTGTCGACGTCGGCGGGGAGCCCGGCGAGGTTGACGTTGATCGCCTCGTCGTCTCCCTCGCCCTCGCCGGTGACGTTGTCGCCGGTGTGGACGATGGAGTTGTCCGGGGTCTGCTTGTTGTTGAAGAAGACGAAGTGCTGGTCCGAGTAGACCTTGCCCTGCGCGTTGACCGCGATCGCGGACGCGTCCAGGTCGAAGTCCGTGCCGGTGGTGGTGCGGACGTCCCAGCCGAGGCCCACGGTGACGGCGGTCAGGCCCGGAGCCTCCTTGGTGAGCGAGACGTTGCCACCCTTGGACAGGCTTACAGCCATTGTTGGGAGTCCCTTCCCTCGTTGCGTGTGCGGACGAAGCTACCGCCACCCATAGGAACGTCGAGGGGGTCCTGCGGGTTCCGCGTCCCTTTACCTTTTTTACCCACCCGATCGAACACGTCCGCGGCGAAAACATGATGACGTGACACGGTGGGGAAGGGGAACATGGACGACATGTCCGGTCCCCATCTCATCCGCGGCTCCGTCGCGCTCCCCGAGGCCGAACTGGCCTGGCGCTTCTCGCGGTCCTCCGGGCCGGGCGGCCAGCACGTCAACACCACGGACTCCCAGGTGGAGTTGCGTTTCGACCTCGCCGGCACCGAGGCGCTGCCCGAGGTGTGGAAGCAGCGTGCGCTGGAGCGCCTCGCGGACCGGCTCGTCGACGGCGTCATCAGCGTGCGCGCCTCCGAGCACCGCTCCCAGTGGCGCAACCGCGAGGCCGCTGCCGTGCGCCTCGCCGCGATCCTCGCCGAGGCGACCGCGCCCCCGCCCAGGCCGCGCAGGCCCACCAGGATCCCGCGCGGCATCAACGAGCGGCGGCTGCGCGAGAAGAAGCAGCGCTCCGAGACGAAGCGGGGGCGCTCCGGGAAGGACTGGGGGTAGCCCCGGGTACGGCGCCGGAGGGACGCCGGACGCGGGCGGGGCGTCAGCCCAGCCGGCGGTAGCGGCCGCGGTAGTACAGCAGCGGTTCGCCGCCCGTGCCGGGCAGGCGGGCCGTCAGGACCCGGCCGATGACCAGGGTGTGGTCGCCCGCCGGCACCCGCTGCTCGGTGCGCAGCTCCAGGGTGGCCAGGGCGTCGGTCAGCAGGGGGGCGCCGGAGACCTCGCCGCGGGTGTGGGGGAGGTCCCTGAACAGCAGGCGGTCGCTGACCCGGCCCTTCATGGCGAAGCGGCCGGCGGCGGTGTGCTGGCTGTCGGTGAGGACCGAGACCGCCCACAGGGGCTGTTCGGCGAGCAGGTCGTCCATGCGGGAGCCCTCGCGCAGGCTGACCAGGGCCAGCGGCGGGTCCAGGGACACCGACATGAACGCCGTCGCCGTCATGCCCGCGTCCTCGCCGGCCGGCGCCTGCGGGTCGTCCGGGTCGAGCGGCGGCTCCTGCGCGGTCACCAGGACCACACCGGCGGCCAGCCTGGACATCGCGGCACGGAACTCCTCGTTGGTCACCCCCTCAGCATGCCCGGGCAGGGGTCCCCCCTGCCCGAGCGGAGCCCGGAGCTCGGCGGAGGCGGTGGGGGAGGCGGGCGGTACGGAGGAAGTCTTCAACACACACGGAACGCTAACCACCGGTCCGTGGCCGCCGCATCGGGCCTCCGCCCGAAGCCGGACCTAGGACCAGCGGACGAGTATGTCGTGCATCATGTCTCCACGGCCGCGTGGCCCGCGTTCACCAAACGCACAGGGAAAAGACAGAAACCGCACTCAATTGTTCACGTTCATCTGTGACTTGAGTCACAAGAGCTGTGAATTGTTGACCCTGTGTACCGAGTGGGCTTCGCGCTGTGATTCAGTGGCGGAGAATGCGCAGACGAACGCCGAACAGCACCCTTGATTCGCTGGCGAGGTCTCGGGGGGAGGGCGAGCATGGAGACCGACTCGGAGCCGTACGTCCGCCTGGCGTCCCTGCGGCAACTGCACCAGGTCATGGCGGACATGAACACCGCGAGGAGTCTGGCGGACACACTGCAGACCGTCGCCGACGGCGTCGTGCAGGGCCTCGGCTACGAGCTGGCCTGTGTCAACCTCGTGCGTGCCGACGGTGACCTCGTGGTCGCCGCCTTCGCCGGGAACTCCGCCGCGGAGGCGCTGATCACCGGCCGCGTCGGCTCCCGGGAGTCCTGGGACCGCCGGCTGGCCATGGGCGAGCAGTGGGGCGGCCTGGTCTTCATACCCCATACCGAGGGCTGGGTCCTCGACGACGACGACGTCCCGACGTGGTACACCGACGGGCCCGCGCCGCGCTTCGAGGACGAGTGGCACCCCGCCGACCGGCTCTTCGCGCCCATGGACGTACCCGGCGGGTCCGGCGGCTCCTCCGGCGAACTGCTCGGCGTGATCTCCGTGGACCGCCCGCGCAACGGCCGCCGGCCCGGCGCCTGGGGCCGTGAGGCCCTCCAGATGTACGCCTTCCAGGCGGCCATCGCGATCAGCAACGCCCGGCTGCGCTCCAACATGCAGCGCGCCCTCATACGCCTGGAGCGCGAGCAGCAGGCCCTGCGCGCCAGCGAGGAGAGTTTCCGCCAGGCCTTCGAGTACGCGCCCTCCGGCATGGCCATCGCCGAGATGGGCGGCGACCAGCACGGCCGGATCCTGCGCACCAACGACGCCCTGTGCCGCCTGCTGGGCCGCCCCGCCTCCGCCATGCGCCGCTACTCCTTCTCCGACCTCGTCCACCCCGAGGACATAGGCACCCTGCTGCGGACCTCGGCCGAGGGCGGCCGGGCGGAGCTGCGCCTGGGTCGCCGCGACGGCTCGTACGTGTGGGTGTCCCTGCGCAACTCCGTCGTCGCGGACGCCGCCGACGGGCCCCGCTTCCTGCTCACCCACGTCGAGGACATAGAGGAGCGCAAGCGCCGCGAGCTCCAGCTCGCCCACCGCGCCTCCCACGACTCCCTCACCGGCCTGCCGAACTCCGCCGAGCTGCGTGCCCGCCTGTCCGCCCGGCTGTGCCGGCGGCCCCAGTCCGCGCACGCGGGCGACGCCGAGTCGCAGGACACCGCCTACGGCCACCCCGGCTACGACGTCGGCGACCACGGCTTCGACTTCCGGCCGGGCACCCGGGCCTACGACGGCTACGACCACCACGTGCACACCGTCGCCCCCGAGGGCGACCACGACGACGGCGCCAAGGGCCTCGCGGTCCTCTTCTGCGACCTCGACGGCTTCAAGTCGATCAACGACCGGTTCGGGCACAACGCGGGCGACGCGGTGCTCATCGAGGTGGCCCGGCGGCTGAGCAACGGCGTGCGCGACGGCGACACCGTGGCCCGGCTCGGTGGCGACGAGTTCGTGATCCTCGCCGACGGCCTCGGCCGGGCCGACGCCCAGGACCTCGCCGTACGGCTGCGGAACGAGATCATCCAGCCGATCCGCGCCGAGGGCCGGGCCGTCCGGGTCGGGGCGAGCTTCGGCATCGGGTGGGCCCAGTGCGGCATGACGGCGGACGAAGTGCTGAAATCAGCCGACGAACGGATGTACGTCGAGAAACGATCTCGTCCCAAACAGCATCGCCGTGCCGGATGATCCGCAGGTCAGCCACCCTGTGCGGCATGAGTCACCCGTTTGGGCCCCGCGAAGCGGGTAGGCTCGCCTTTCTCACGACGTACCGCACCACCCGCACCTGTTGAGGAGTACCAAGGGATGACGCCCGGCAACAGCGGCGCGAGCACGCCCGAGGACGACGACCCGTTCGGCTACCTGTACGCCGACGGCCAGGCCAACGGAGCCCAGCCGCCCTCCGGCGGTTACGGCTACCCGAACTCGGTCAACCGTGTCCGCGCGGTCGGTCAGCGGCAGTACGGCCAGGTCCCGCAGCAGCAAGGCGCGTACGGCCAGCCGAGCGCTCATTACGCCGCACCCGAGACCCTCCCCGGCGGCGCCCCGGCGCGGCAGCAGCCCCAGGGTGGTGGCGGCCGTGGCCGCGGTCCGAACACCAAGGGCCTGCTGATCGGCGCCATCGCGGTGGTCGCCGCGGTCGTCATCGGCATCGGCGTGGCGATGATCAGCGACGACTCGGGCAAGAAGGACGACAACCAGGCCGGCGATACGCCCCCGACGGCCACGCAGAGCACCGAGCCGAGCCCGTCGGCGAGCAGCAGCGCACCGAGCGACGGCGAGTTGCCGAAGACCGACGCCGAGGCCCTGCATCTGGACGGCGGCGCCACCAAAGCCTCGGACATCAAGGGCGCCCAGGCGGCCGGCGGCGTCTATGTGGCGAACTTCAACAACGTCGGCGCCTCGGCCACCTGGAGCGTCGACGGCATCCCCGAGGACGGCAAGTACACCGTGTTCGTCGGTTACGGCGTCCCGGGCAAGGACGGCACCGCCACTCTGACGGTCAACGGCACCGTGTCCAGCACGCCGATCAACCTGAAGAACTGGGCGAACGCAGCCGAGGGCGACTACGAGAAGGGCTGGACGAAGACCTACAACTGGATCCAGCTCAACAAGGGCACGAACACCATCAAGATCTCGTGCGAGCAGGGTAACCAGTGTGATGCGAACCTTGACCAGCTGTGGCTGGTCAAGGGCTGGGTCAAGTCGGGCTGACGCTCACGCCGCGGTGGCCTCTCCGGTCACCGAGACCCGCCCCAGCAGTTCCTCGTAGGCCGCGCGGTCGAACTCGCCGGCCACCGGGGACAGGACCGTCGCCGTGGACAGGGCGACCGCGCGGCTCAGGCGGTCCGGCCAGGGCAGGTGCTGGGCGAGACCGGAGAGCAGGCCCGCGACCGCGGAGTCGCCGGCGCCGGTCGGGTTGCCCTTGACGCGGGACGGCGGGGCGGCCCGCCACAGGCCGTCGGAGGTGTGCGCGAGCAGGCCCTCCGCGCCCAGGGAGGCGACCACCGCGCGGGCGCCGCGGCGGCGGGCGTCGTGGGTGGCGCGCAGCGGCTCGTGGGAGCCGGTGAGTTCGGCCAGTTCGTCGGCGTTCGGCTTGACGATGTCGGGGCGGGCGGCCACGGCCCGGCGCAGCGCCTCGCCACTGGTGTCCAGCAGCACCGGCACGTTCGCGGCGCGCGCGGTGCGCACCAGACCGGCGTACGCGCCCACCGGCAGCCCCGGCGGCAGACTGCCGCACAGCGCCACCGCCGACACCGAGCCGAGCAGGTCCTCGTAGACGTCCTGGAAGGCGGACCACTCGGCCGGGGTGACGACCGGGCCGGGCTCGTTGAGCTGGGTGGTGTCGCCGGTGCGCTGGTCCACCACGGCTATCGTGCGCCGGGTCGCACCGGCCACCGGGACCAGCGCGTCCACGACGCCCGGTGCCTCGGACGCGAGGAGGTCACGCACCTCGTGCCCGGTGGCCCCGCCCGCGAAGCCGGTGACCGTCACCTCGTGACCGAGGGCCGCCAGCACCCGGCCCACGTTCACGCCCTTGCCGCCGGGCCGCTCGGTCACCTCGGACACCCGGTGGGAGGCGTGCTGCCGCAGGGACGGCACCCGATAGGTGATGTCGAGAGCGGTGTTCAGCGTGACCGTGAGGATCACCGGGCCGACCTCCCCCGAGTAAGCGCGTCCGCCGCGAAGTTCCGGAGACTCGATCATGCCAAAGACCTGGCCCACCGCCCACCCCTCCGACCGGCCACCGTGGCCGGATGGGCGGACGGATCAGCCCAGTTGGGGCTCAACCACCCATGCGCCCCGCCGCATGACGCCCTTCAGGGCGAAGTCCTCGTCCAGCAGGACGAGATCGGCGTCCTTGCCGGGTTCCAGGGAGCCCACCCGGTCGTCCATCCCGAGCAGCCGGGCCGGATTGGCGGACAGCGCGGCGACCACGTCCGTGACCGGCAGCCGGTCGACCGTGACCGCCCGCCGGAACGCCCGGTCCAGGGTCAGGGTCGAGCCCGCGATCGAGCCGCCCTCCACCAGCCGCGCCACCCCGCCGTCGACCTCGACCTGGAGCGGGCCCAGCAGGTAGCGGCCGTCGCCGATCCCGGCGGCGTCCATGGCGTCGGTGATGAACGCGACCCGCCCGGCGCCCGCGTGATGGAACGCCATCTCCAGGGCGGCCGGGTGCAGGTGCACACCGTCGTTGATCAGCTCGACCGTGATCCGCTCGTCCTCCAGCAGGGCCGCGATCGGGCCGGGGGCACGGTGGCCGAGCGGCGGCATCGCGTTGAACAGGTGGGTGGCGACGGTGGCTCCGGCGTCGATCGCCTCCACCGTCTGCTCGTACGTGGCGTCCGTGTGTCCGATCGCCGCGATCACGCCGTGCTCCGCGAGCAGCCGTACGGAGTCGATGCCGCCGGGGAGTTCCGTGGCCAGGGTCATCATCCTGGCCCGGCCGCGGGCGGCGTCGATCAGCTTGCGCACCTCGGCGGGGTCCGGGTCGCGCAGCAGCTCCTCGGAGTGCGCTCCCTTGCGGCACGGCGAGATGAACGGCCCCTCGAAGTGGACGCCCGCGATCTCGCCCTGCTCGGCGAGTTCCGACAGCAGCCCCGCCTGCTTGACGAGGAGGCCCATGTCGTCGGTGACGGTCGAGGCGACCAGGGTGGTGGTGCCGTGCTCCCGGTGGGTGCGGACGGCGGTCAGCACGTCGTCGGCCGTGCCGGAGAAGGAGGCGCCGCCTCCGCCGTGGTTGTGGATGTCGACGAAGCCGGGGACCAGCCAGTGCCCGCGTACGTCGAGGATCTCGGCGTCCTCCCGGGCGTTGTCGGCGATCCGCGTGCCGTCGACGATCACACGGCCGCCGTCCACGATCCCGGTGGGCAACACCACCCGGGCTCCGGTCAGAACCTTGCTGGGGGCCATCAGGTGGCTACCTCCGGAAAAGTCGTAGAAGTGTTGAGCAGGTCCCAGGCCAGGAGCCCCGCGCCCAGGCATCCGGCGGTGTCCCCGAGGGCCGCGGGGACGATCGACGGCAGCTTCTGGAAGGTGACGCGCCGCCGGACCGCCTCGCGCAGCGGCGAGAACAGCGTCTCGCCCGCCTCGGCGAGCCCGCCGCCGATGATCAGCGTGCGCGGATCCAGCAGGGTGAGCGCGGTGACCAGCCCGTCGGCGAGCGCGTCCACCGCCTCCTGCCAGACCGCCCGCGCCCGCGCGTCCCCGGACTCCACGGCCTTGGCGCAGTCCGCCGCGTCCGCGTCCGGGTCCCCGCACGCCTCGGCCCACGCCTGGCTGACCGCCGACGCGGAGGCGAACCGCTCCAGACAGCCGCGCTGCCCGCACGGACAGGCCAGGCCCCCGGGGCGTACGACGATGTGGCCGATCTCGCCCGCGAAGCCGTGCGCGCCCGCCTCCACCCGGCCGTCGATGCCGATGGCGCCCGCGATCCCGGTGCCCAGCGGCACGAAGAGGAACCGGTCGGCGCCCTTGCCCGCCCCGATCCGGCCTTCGGCCAGCCCCCCGGTGCGCACGTCGTGGCCCAGGGCCACGGGGGCGCCGAGCCGCTCGGCGAGCAGGTCGCGCAGAGGTACGTCACGCCAGCCGAGGTTGGCCGCGTAGACGGCGACGCCTCGCGCCTCGTCGACGATGCCGGGGACGGCGACACCGGCCGCGGCCGCCTCCTCCCCGAGGTGCCGGACGCCGTGCTCCCGCAGCTCGGCGGCGAAGTCGAGGATGCCCTCGACGACGGCGTCCGGTCCGCGCTCGCGGCCGGTCGCCCGGCGGGCCCGGTGCAGCAGCGAGCCGTCGGCGGCGACCAGGGCGGCCTTCATCCCGGTGCCACCCACATCGAGGGCGATGACGTGTTTCACGTGGAACAGTGTGGACCCGTCGACCGGGAGAGGTCTAGTCCACTTACTTGGTGCAGACCAATTGTGTCCACATGGTGACACCGGTACGGCCGGAACGGTGCGGCGGCGCCGGCCCAGCCGTGCCAGTCGGGCCAGTCGGCCCAGCCGTGCCAGTCGGGTCCCGACGAGGGCCGCTGTCGGTGGTGGAGGCTACGGTGCCTGGTATGGACGACGACGAGGAGCAGGGGCTCGGCCGCAGGGAGCGGGACATCCTCGCCCTGGAGCGCCGCGGCTTCACCGGCCCCGGCGCGAAGGAGCGCGCGATACGCGAGGAACTGGGCCTCTCGCCCGTCCGCTACTACCAGCTCCTCAACGCCCTCCTCGACGACACCCGTGCCCTCGCCCACGACCCGGTCACGGTGAACCGGCTGCGCCGGGTGCGCGAGGCCCGGCGCGCAGAGCGCTGAGACCCGCCCGGAACGGAGGAGTGCCCGCGGCCGTGGAGGGATAGGTTCGCCCTATGGGAAGCCAGGACAGTCACGCCACCGACTCGACCGCCCCCGTCTCCTCCCTCCCGACGCCCGCCACTCCGGCGGGCCGGGACGGGCTCGCCGCGATCCTCACCCGGCCGGAGCACGCGCTGATCGCGCTCGACTTCGACGGGACGCTCGCCCCGATCGTCCCCGACCCCGACCAGGCCCGCGCCCACCCGGACGCCGTGCCCGCGCTCTCCGCGCTCGCCCCGAAGGTGGCCGCCGTCGCGGTGGTCACCGGCCGCCCGCCCGGCGTCGCGGTGCGCCACGGCGGCTTCGCGGGCGTACCCGGCCTGGAACACCTGGTGGTCCTCGGCCACTACGGCGCCGAGCGCTGGGACGCCGCCACGGGCACGGTCACCGCCCCGCCCCCGCACCCCGGTGTCGCCGCGGTCCGCGCCGAACTGCCCGGCCTCCTCGACCGGATCGGCGCCTGGCACGGCACCTGGATCGAGGAGAAGGGCCGCTCGGTCGCCGTCCACACCCGCCGCGCGGACGACCCGCAGGCCGCGTTCGAGGCGCTGCGCGAGCCCCTCGCCGACCTGGCCCGCCGCCACGCGCTGATCGTCGAGCCCGGCCGCATGGTCCTCGAACTGCGCCCTCCGGGCATGGACAAGGGCGTCGCCCTCCTGGACTGCGCCCGCGACCTGGGCGCCACGTCGGTCCTGTACGCGGGCGACGACCTGGGCGACCTGCCGGCCTTCGCCGCGGTCGACAAACTCCGCTCGGACGGGATTCCGGGCGTCCTGGTCTGCAGCGGCAGCACGGAGGTCACGGAGGTGTCGGAGCGGGCCGACCTGGTGGTGGACGGCCCGGCCGGGGTGGTGGCACTGCTGAGGAGCCTGGCGGACCACCTCGCCTAGCCGCTCGGCCGCTCAGCCGCCCAGTTCCTCCAGCTGGTCCAGGAACCACTGAGCGGGCGGCAGCGCGGTCGCGGCGGCGGCCAGCCGCTTCGTCCGCTCCGCCCGCTCGTGCTCCGGCATGCTCAGCGCCCGGTGCAGCGCCCCGGCCGTCCCGACCACGTCGTACGGGTTGACGACGACCGCGTCCTCCCCCAGCTCCGCGTACGCGCCCGCCTCCCGCGACAGCACCAGCGCACACCCCGAGTCGGAGACGACCGGCACCTCCTTGGCGACCAGGTTCATCCCGTCCCGGATGGGGTTGACCAGCGCCACGTCGGCGATCCGGTACGCCGCGAGCGAGCGCGCGAAGTCGTCCTCCACGTGCAGCAGGACCGGGGTCCAGCCGGGCGTCCCGTAGTGCGCGTTGATCTCCTCGGCCACCCGCCGCACCTCCTCCGTGTACTCCCGGTACACCGCGAGGTCCTGCCGTGAGGGGTAGGCGAACGCCACGTGCACCACCCGCTCGCGCCACTCGGGGCGGTCCTCCAGCAGCTGCCGGTACGCGTGCAGCCCCCGCACGATGTTCTTGGACAGCTCGGTCCGGTCCACCCGCACGACCGTCCGGCGCGGGCCCCCGTCCGGTCCGGCGCCGACCTCCTCGCGCAGCGCCGCCATCCGCTCCTCGACGTCGGCACGGTGCGACCGCTCCCGCAGGAACTCCGCGTCCGCGCCCAGCCCGTGCACCCCGATCCGGGTGCCCCCGAGCCCGCCGACGAGCGCGTCGCAGCAGCCGGCGAACGCGTCCGCCCACCGCTGGGTGAGGAAGCCCAGCCGGTCCGCGCCCAGCATCCCGCGCAGCACCTGCTCGGCGATGTCGTCGGGGAGGATCCGGAAGTAGTCCGCCGGCGCCCAGGGCGTGTGCGAGAAGTGCCCGATGCGCACATCGGGCCGGAAGTCGCGCAGCATCCCCGGCACGAGCGTCAGGTGGTAGTCCTGCACCACCACGGCCGCCCCCTCGGCCGCCTCCTCCGCCAGCGCCTCGGCGAAGGCCAGGTTGTAGGCCTCGTAGGACTTCCAGCGGCGCCGGAAGTCCGCGTCGAAGACCGGCTCCAGCGGGGTCTGGTACAGCATGTGGTGGACGAACCACAGCACCGAGTTGGCGATGCCGTTGTAGGCGTCGGAGAAGACCTTCGCGTCGATGTCGAGCATCCGCACCTGCTGCCCGCCGGTCGCCTCCGACGGCAGCCGGCGCCCGCTCTCGAAGCGGACCGCCGCCTCCCGGTCGGCGTCGCTCAGCGCGGCGCACACCCACACCGCGCCCGCCTCCGGACCGATCGCGGAGAGCCCGGACACCAGCCCTCCGCCTCCGCGCCGGGAGTGGAGCGAGCCGTTCTCGCGCACCTCGTACGAAACCGGGCCGCGATTGGACGCGACCAGTACCTCGGCACCGTGCGTAGAAGCCATACGCCTCAACTTAGCCCGGCCCCGAAACGCTCAAACGTACGGTTCCGCTTCGTAGCCGGCGTACGGCGAGTGGGGCCGGTGTTTCACGCCACCTGCCGGGCCGCGTACTCCGCGATCTCGGCCATCGGCGGACGCTCCTCCGTGTCCACGTCGTACGTCCGCGGCTCGAAGCCGTTCTCGCCGCGGACGAACTGGGTGAGGCAGGGGCGCACGAGGTGGCCGCGGGCCAGGCGCAGCTGCGCGGTGCGGTAGATCGCGGCGGCCATCCGGCCGAGCGCCTGTCCGTCCTGGTGCCGGTGCCTGCGCACCCCGACGTCGACCTGGGCGAGGGCGTCCAGGCCCACCAGGTGCAGCGCGTCGACCAGCATGCCCAGCTCGACGCCGTAGCCGACCGGGAAGGGCAGTTGTTCGAGGAGTGAGCGGCGGGCCGCGTACTCGCCGCCGAGCGGCTGCACGAAGCCGGCCAGCTGCGGCCAGTGCATGTTGAGCAGCGGGCGTGCCATCAGCTCGGTGACCCGCCCGCCCTGTCCGGCCTGCCCGGTCGCGGCCGGTTCGGAGGTGTGCCCGCCGGGCACGGTGAAGGGCCGGTCGTACATCGCCTTGACCAGGTCGACGTCGCGTTCGGTGAGCAGCGGGCCCACGATGCCGGTGACGAAGTCGGAGGAGAACTCCCGCAGATCGGCGTCGACGAAGCAGATGACGTCCCCGCGGGTGACCAGCAGGGAGCGCCACAGGACCTCGCCCTTGCCCGGCACGGCCGGCAGGCGCGGCAGGATCTCGTCGCGGTGCACCACGCGGGCACCCGCGGCGGCGGCCACCTCGGAGGTGCGGTCGGTGGAGCCCGAGTCGACGACGACGATCTCGTTGACGAGCGGCGCCCGCTCCACGAGGTCGCGGCGGATCACCGCGACGATGTCGCCGACCGTCGCCTCCTCGTTCAGCGCGGGCAGCACGACGGAGACCGACTGGCCGGTGCGCTGCTTGGCCGCCAGGATCTGGTGGAGCGGCCGGTCGGCCACGGACCAGGAGCGGGTGGCCAGCCAGCGCTCGACTTCTTCCAGCACGGTCAGCGGCTCCTCACTGTTGTCTCGCGCTTCGGACGACTGACTCAGCCGTCCTGGCCTTCCGTTACAGTCTGAACAACGCGGACGACCATCCCATGCCGGGGGTCACCTCCGCGTCACAACCGAATACAGCTCATCCAGAGGGGCAGAGGGACACGGCCCGATGAAGCCCCGGCAACCCTCCAGCCGGTTCTCGTATCGACTGCTGTGCGTGCACAGCCGATCGTCTTCGCGAGGCTCCCGGCTAGGGAAGGTGCCAAATCCGTCTCACGGCGAGATGCGTCGTGAGGAAGATGAGGAGAAAGGGCCTCGCCTCACATGGCTGTGCAGACCGTTGTAAGCAGCACCGACTCCACCGTGGACCTCGGTCCCGCAGCGGCGCTGAGCTGCCGCGAGTGCGGTCACCGCGTCCCCCTCGGCCCGGTCTTCGCCTGCGAGGAGTGTTTCGGCCCGCTGGAGATCGCCTACGACTTCTCGGCCTACGACACCGAGGAGCTGCGCAAGAGGATCGAAGCGGGCCCCGCGAACATCTGGCGCTACGCGCCGCTGCTGCCCGTCCCCGCGGACGTCGCCGGCAAGCCGAACCTGAACCCGGGCTGGACCAAGCTCGTCCGGGCCGACCGCCTCGCCCGCGAACTGGGGGTGACCGGCGGCCTGTACGTGAAGGACGACTCCGGCAACCCGACGCACTCCTTCAAGGACCGCGTGGTCGCCCAGGCGCTGGAGGCGGCCCGCGCCTTCGGCTTCACGACCCTCTCCTGCTCCTCGACCGGCAACCTGGCCGGTGCCGTCGGCGCCGCGGCCGCCCGCGCCGGGCTGCGCTCCTGCGTGTTCATCCCGCACGACCTGGAGCAGGGCAAGGTCGTGATGGCCGCGATCTACGGCGGCGAACTCGTCGGCATCGAGGGCAACTACGACGACGTGAACCGTTTCTGCTCCGAGCTGATCGGCGATCCGGCCGGCGAGGGCTGGGGCTTCGTCAACGTCAACCTGCGGCCGTACTACGCCGAGGGCTCCAAGACGCTGGCGTACGAGATCTGCGAGCAGCTCGGCTGGCGGCTGCCGGACCAGATCGTCGTCCCGATCGCCTCGGGCTCCCAGCTCACCAAGGTCGACAAGGGCCTGCGGGAGCTGATCGAGCTGGGGCTGGTCGAGGACAAGCCGTACAAGGTCTTCGGTGCCCAGGCCGAGGGCTGCTCGCCGGTGTCCACCGCCTTCAAGGCCGGCCACGAGGTCGTGCGGCCGCAGAAGCCGAACACGATCGCCAAGTCCCTGGCCATCGGCAACCCGGCCGACGGCCCGTACGTTCTGGACATCGCGCGCCGCACCGGTGGCGCGGTGGAGGACGTGACCGACGAGCAGGTCGTCGACGCCATCAAGCTGCTGGCGCGGACCGAGGGCATCTTCGCCGAGACCGCGGGCGGTGTGACGGTCGGCGTGACGAAGAAGCTGGTCGAGGACGGCGTCCTCGACCCGACGAAGACCACCGTCGTCCTCAACACCGGCGACGGGCTGAAGACGCTGGACGCGGTGGCCGGCACCGGCCTGACCGCGACGATCCGTCCGACCCTGGACTCCTTCCGAGAGGCTGGCCTGGCATGAGCGTGACCGTTCGCATCCCCACCATCCTGCGCACCTACACCGGCGGCCGGGCCGAGGTGAACGCCGAGGGCGCGACCCTGTCCGAGGTCATCTCGGACCTGGAGAAGAACCACACGGGCATCGCGGCACGGGTTCTGGACGACCAGGGCAAGCTGCGCCGCTTCGTCAACGTGTACGTCAACGACGACGACGTCCGGTTCGAGCAGGGCCTCGAGACGGCCACCCCGGACGGCGCGGGCGTCTCGATCATCCCGGCGGTCGCCGGCGGCTGATCATTGCCTTCGGTAATCCCGGTTACGCAGAGTTCATCGAATTGCCCCCTCCGTGAGAGAAGCGGAGGGGGCAATTCTGTGTGATTGAGCGCGGTACAGTTGGGGAACGCGCCCTCGAACTCCGAATCCGGGGCCATGGATTCCTGCCGCGAGCCCGGCAAGAAGTAGCCAAAGTCTGCGGGCCTTTTGCGGCATTTGCCTTGTCTGTGGGGCCCGACTTGCCCTGAATTTGCGTGAATTCTTCCTATATTCCGGACCGCGTACGTCCAGATTTCTCGTCCGATTGACCTGTTGCAGACGGCAGTTGGACAGATACATTCAGCCGCGGTCGACGCGTTCCGGCGCACGCCCCCGATCCACGGGGGGTGAGGTCTGACCCGGGTCCGCGAAGTGTGGATCTGTGCAAGGGCCAGTAATAGGGGAGTTAGGCATGGCTCAGGGCACCGTCAAGTGGTTCAACGCGGAGAAGGGGTACGGCTTCATCGCGGTCGACGGTGGTGCGGACGTCTTCGTCCACTACAGCGCGATCCAGATGGACGGCTACCGCACGCTGGAAGAGGGCCAGCGGGTCGAGTTCGAGATCTCGCAGGGCCAGAAGGGTCCGCAGGCCGACATGGTCCGTGTCACGGCCTGAATCGCGCGACCACCGCAAGCGACGTTCTTCTTCGGAAGGGCCCGCACCTCCGCTGCCGGGGTGCGGGCCCTTCGCTGTGCCGGCGCACCGCCCCGTCCGGCGGTCGGCACGCCCGGGTCCGCGCACCGCGCGCTCGCACGGCCCGGCACACCCGTGTTCGCGCCCGGCTGAGTGCCCCGCCGACCGCCGAAGGCGCTTGCACTCGAAGGGGTCGAGTGCTAATCATTGGCGTTAGCACTCTGAAGGTGAGAGTGACAACGAAGGACCGGGTCGGTGAGGCCACGGGCCGGGTGGGGCAAGGAACCACCGGTCGGGGCCGTCCGTCGCGGGCGCGGGCGCGGTCCGAAGTAATCACCCCCAGTCCTGGGAGGACCACTTCACATGGCCAAGATCATCGCGTTCGACGAGGAGGCGCGGCGAGGCCTCGAGCGCGGCATGAACCAGCTCGCGGACGCCGTCAAGGTGACCCTCGGCCCCAAGGGCCGCAACGTCGTCCTCGAGAAGAAGTGGGGTGCCCCCACGATCACCAACGACGGTGTCTCCATCGCCAAGGAGATCGAGCTCGAGGACCCGTACGAGAAGATCGGCGCCGAGCTGGTCAAGGAAGTCGCCAAGAAGACGGACGACGTCGCCGGTGACGGTACGACCACCGCGACCGTGCTTGCCCAGGCCCTGGTCAAGGAAGGCCTGCGCAACGTCGCCGCCGGTGCCAACCCGATGGCCCTGAAGCGCGGTATCGAGAAGGCCGTCGAGGCCGTCTCCGCCGCCCTGCTCGACCAGGCCAAGGAGGTCGAGACCAAGGAGCAGATCGCCTCCACCGCCTCCATCTCCGCCGCCGACACCCAGATCGGCGAGCTCATCGCCGAGGCCATGGACAAGGTCGGCAAGGAAGGCGTCATCACCGTCGAGGAGTCGCAGACCTTCGGTCTGGAGCTCGAGCTCACCGAGGGCATGCGCTTCGACAAGGGCTACATCTCCGCCTACTTCGCGACCGACATGGAGCGCATGGAGGCGTCGCTCGAGGACCCGTACATCCTCATCGCCAACTCCAAGATCTCCTCGGTCAAGGACCTGCTCCCGCTCCTGGAGAAGGTCATGCAGTCGGGCAAGCCGCTGCTGATCATCGCCGAGGACGTCGAGGGCGAGGCCCTGTCGACCCTGGTCGTCAACAAGATCCGCGGCACCTTCAAGTCCGTCGCCGTCAAGGCCCCGGGCTTCGGCGACCGCCGCAAGGCCATGCTCGGCGACATCGCCATCCTCACGGGCGGCGAGGTCATCTCCGAGGAGGTCGGCCTCAAGCTGGAGAACGCGACCCTGGACCTCCTGGGCCGCGCCCGCAAGGTCGTCATCACCAAGGACGAGACCACCATCGTCGACGGTGCCGGCTCCTCCGACCAGGTCAACGGCCGGGTCAACCAGATCCGCGCCGAGATCGAGAACAGCGACTCCGACTACGACCGCGAGAAGCTCCAGGAGCGCCTGGCGAAGCTCGCCGGCGGTGTCGCGGTCATCAAGGCCGGTGCCGCCACCGAGGTGGAGCTCAAGGAGCGCAAGCACCGCATCGAGGACGCCGTGCGCAACGCCAAGGCGGCCGTCGAGGAGGGCATCGTCGCCGGTGGTGGCGTGGCCCTGCTCCAGACCACCAACGTCTTCGAGAAGCTGGAGCTCGAGGGTGACGAGGCGACCGGCGCGCAGGCCGTGAAGCTCGCCCTGGAGGCCCCGCTCAAGCAGATCGCCGTCAACGCCGGCCTCGAGGGCGGCGTCGTGGTGGAGAAGGTCCGCAACCTCACCCCGGGCCACGGCCTGAACGCCGCGACCGGTGAGTACGTCGACCTGGTCGCCGAGGGCATCATCGACCCGGCGAAGGTGACCCGTTCCGCGCTGCAGAACGCCGCCTCCATCGCCGCGCTGTTCCTCACCACCGAGGCCGTCATCGCCGACAAGCCGGAGAAGGCCGCCGCGCCGGCCGGCGGCGGCATGCCGGGCGGTGACATGGACTTCTGATCCTCTCGAGGATCGGATCCGTCCTTCACGTACCGAGGGCGGCACTCCCTGGAGACAGGGGGTGCCGCCCTCGGGCGTGTTCCGGGTCACAGGAGTGGCTCGGTGGAATGCCGTGGCAGGCAGGGCAGTTGACGCCGGTGCCCGGCTGACGCGCGTGCGCGCCGGCCGGTACCGACCACGATTCCGAGGAGCCCCCCCACGTGACCGTCACCGCCTCCGAGTCCGCTTCCGGGTCCGCGTCCCGCGCGGCCGAGATCCTCTCCCGCCCCGTCACTCTGAACGGCCTCACCGTCCCCAATCGGATCGTGATGGCGCCGATGACCCGGATGTTCTCGCCGGGCGGCGTCCCCGGCGAGGACGTGCTGTCGTACTACGCCCGCCGCGCCGCCGCGGGCGTCGGCCTGATCGTCACCGAGGGCACCTACGTGGGGCACGACTCGGCCGGGCAGAGCGACCGCGTGCCCCGCTTCCACGGCGAGGAGCAGCTCGCGGGCTGGGCCAAGGTGGCCGAGGCCGTACACGCGGCGGGCGGCACGATCGTGCCGCAGCTGTGGCACATCGGCATGGTGCGCCGGCCGGGCCAGCAGCCGTTCCCGGACGCGCCCGCGGTGGGTCCTTCCGGGCTGCGCATCGGCGAGTCCGAGGTCACCGGCAGGGCGATGACACGGACGGACCTGGACGACGTCATCGGCGCGTTCGCCGAGGCGGCCGCCGCCGCGGAGCGCATCGGCTTCGACGGCGTGGAGCTGCACGGTGCCCACGGCTACCTGCTCGACCAGTTCCTCTGGACGGGCACCAACCGCCGTACCGACGCCTACGGCGGCGATCCGGTGGCCCGTACGAAGTTCGCGGCCGAGATCGTGGCGGCGGTGCGCGAGTCCGTCTCGCCCGGCTTCCCGGTCCTCTTCCGGTACTCGCAGTGGAAGCAGGAGGCCTACGACGCCCGCCTGGCCGAGACCCCCGAGGAGCTGGAGGCGATCCTGTCGCCGCTGGCGGCGGCCGGAGTGGACGTCTTCCACGCCTCCACGCGCCGCTACTGGCTGCCGGAGTTCGAGGGCTCGGACCTCAACCTCGCGGGCTGGACGAAGAAGCTGACGGGCAAGCAGGTCATCAGCGTCGGCTCGGTGGGTCTGGACGGTGACTTCATCAAGGCGTTCCAGGGCGAGGGCGCGGAGCTCGGCAGCCTCGACAACCTGCTGGACCGGCTGGAGCGCGACGAGTTCGACCTGGTGGCCGTGGGCCGCGCGCTGCTCCAGGACCCCGAGTGGGCGGCGAAGGTCCTCGGCGGTCGCTTCGAGGAGCTGAAGCCGTACGACGCGGCGGCGCTGAAGACGCTGAGCTGAGTTGCTGAGCTGAGCCGGACCGGGCCCGGGGGCTCGGGCCCGGATGCGGGGGCGGTGGCTGCCGGAGGGCGGGCGCCGCCCCCTCTGCCTGCCGGGCCTTCGTCCGGCGGGTCATTGCCTGCCGGGTCCTCGCCCGACGGGTCTTCCCGGCGGGATTTCGCTTGCTTGAGTCAAACAATTCCAATTAAAGTTGCCTGAGTCAAGTACCCCCCTCTCTCCGACGGAGACCTTCCTTCATGTCCGACGCACTCGCCCGGCCCGCCACGGCCGGGCAATCCGCGCCCCGGCCCAACGCCGTCGTGGCCGTACTCGCCTTCGGCGGCATCGTGGTCTCGCTGATGCAGACCCTCGTGATCCCGATCATTCCCGAGCTGCCCAGGCTCCTGCACGCCTCGGCGTCGGACACCGTCTGGGCCGTCACCGCCACGCTGCTCGCCGCGGCCGTGGCCACCCCGGTCATGGGCCGCCTCGGCGACATGTACGGCAAGCGCCGCATGCTCCTGCTGAGCCTCGCCATGCTGGTGGCCGGCTCGGTCACGGCCGCGCTGAGCGACTCCCTCACGCCGATGATCGTCGGCCGCGCCCTGCAGGGCCTCGCCTCCGGTGTCATCCCGCTCGGCATCAGCATCATGCGCGACGAACTGCCCGCCGAGCGGCTCGGTTCGGCGACCGCGATGATCAGCGCCTCGCTCGGTGTCGGCGGTGCCCTCGGGCTGCCCGCCGCCGCGCTGATCGCCGAGAACCTCAACTGGCACATGCTGTTCTGGGTCTCGGCCGGCCTGGGCATCGTGGCGGCGGTGCTGGTGCTGGGCTTGGTGCCCGAGTCGGCGGTGCGCACCGGCGGGCGCTTCGACCTTCCCGGCGCGGTCGGTATGGCGGTGGGCCTGGTCTGCCTGCTGCTGGCGATCTCCAAGGGCGCCGACTGGGGCTGGGGCAGCGGCACGACCCTGGGCCTGTTCGCGGCGGCGGTCGTGGTCCTGGTCGCCTGGGGCCTGTTCGAACTGCGTGTCGAGGCGCCCCTGGTGGACCTGCGCACGACGGTCCGCCGCCAGGTGCTGGTGACCAACCTCGCCTCGGTGGCGATCGGCTTCGCGATGTTCTCGATGTCCCTGGTCATCCCGCAACTGCTGCAACTGCCCGCGCAGACCGGCTACGGCCTCGGCAAGTCGCTGCTGGCCTCCGGCCTGGTCATGGCCCCCTCGGGCCTGGTGATGATGGCCGTCGCCCCGGTGTCGGCGATCGTCTCGCGGACCAGGGGCCCCAAGGTGACGCTGATGATCGGCGCGCTGATCGTGGCCGCCGGCTACGGCCTCAACATCGTCCTGATGAGCCAGGTCTGGCACTTCGTCCTGACGTCCTGCGTGATCGGCGCCGGCATCGGCTTCACCTACGGCTCGATGCCCGCGCTCATCATGAGCGCCGTCCCCGCGTCCGAGACGGGCGCGGCGAACAGCCTCAACACCCTGATGCGCTCGATCGGCACGTCGGTCGCCAGCGCGGTGGCGGGCGTGGTCCTGGCCCATATGACCACCGCGTTCGGCCCCTACCAGCTGCCCTCCGAGAACGGCTTCCGCACGGTCCTCGCCGTCGGCGCGGGCGCCGCCCTGCTCGGCTTCCTGGTCGCGTCCTTCATCCCGCGCCCGCGCATCGCGGCCCTGGGGGAGCCGTCGGCGGCCGGTGAGCCCGCGCCCGCCGGGGCGAAGGTGCCGTAGGCCCTGTCGTCAGATTCCCGCCTGCCGCGCGGCGTCTGGCACGCCCTCCCCCAAGCTCTTCGAGCAGGGGGGACCCCCAGCCGCGTTGCCGAACCGCCCACGTGGCTCCGCCACGAGGGCACTCCGGCGCCTTGCGATCGCACGCACCAGACGCCGCGCGGCCCGCCCTTCGGGCGGACGACGGGAATCTGACGACAGGACCTGGGCCCTACGGGTTGCCCATGGGCTCGATGTCGGTCCGCGCGGGATGGCCCCAGACCCGGACCACCTCGTAGTCGGTGAACTCGTGCACGAGCCGGTAGGTGGGCGCGGCGCGCGGTGCCCGGCGCTGGGCGGCGATGAACAGCTCGGCCTCGCGCCGGTCCCGGCGCGGGGACCCGCACAACTGCCACTCCCGCCCGTTCCACAGCTCCGGCAGCCATCGCTGCTGGGGCTGCGGCCGGTCCTCGCGGACGCCGTAGCGGGACGGGGCGGGGCCGGCGGGCTCGGCGGCGCGGCGCGCGTACGAGGCGTACGCCCCGTCGACCTCGGAGCGGCGGGCGGCCCGGCGCCGGGTCTCGCACAGGAGGCACAGGTCGGGGGCGCTCTCGTCGACGGGCCCGTTCGGATGCTCGGGGCAGCGGGTAGCGGGCGCGGCCGTCGTGACGGTCTCGTCCAGCAGGTCGAGAGCGCGCCGGAGATCCGCCTTCAGCTCGTGCAGCCTGGCGTCGGGCGTCTCCGCGGACAGCGCCTCGCCATGCTCGCCGAGCAGACGCAGAGCCCGTCCTAGGGCGGTGAGCTGGGCGTGGTTCATGGTGTCCTCCAGCCTAGTGCTGCGACCGGAAAGGTTCACCGGCCTGCCCGCTCGCTCCCGCCACTGGTCCCGGGCCCGCCGGCCTCAGTCCCCCGCCCGCTCCAGTGCCGTGCGCAGGTGGCCGTCGGACTGTTTCAGGAGGCGGGTTGCCGTGGGGGCGTCGGTGTCGACGAGGAGGGTGAGGATGGCGGTCTTCACCTCGCCGTCCGCGGCCGTCAGGGCCCGTTCGATCTCGTCGTCCGCCGCGCCCGTGGCCAGGGCGACGATACGGCGGGAGCGGGCGCGGAGCTTGTCGTTGGAGGCCCGTACGTCGACCATCAGGTTTCCGTAGGTCTTGCCCAGGCGGATCATCGTGATCGTCGAGAGCATGTTGAGGACCAGTTTCTGCGCCGTGCCGGCCTTCAGGCGGGTGGAGCCGGTCAGCAGCTCGGGGCCGACGACGACCTCGATGCCGTGCTCGGCGGCGGCCGCCAGCGCGCTGTTCGCGTTGCAGGACAGGCCGATGGTCAGGGCGCCCAGGGCGCGGGCGTGCTCCACCGCGCCGATGGCGTAGGGGGTGCGGCCGGAGGCGGAGACGCCCACCACCGTGTCGTCCGGCGTGAGCCCGAGGGCGTCGAGCGCTTCGGCCGCCAGCTCCTTCGAGTCCTCCGCCCCCTCGACCGAGGTCACCATGGCCGGCGGGCCACCCGCGATCAGCCCGACGACTTGGGAGGGGCGAGTGTTGAAGGTCGGGGGGCACTCCGAGGCGTCCAGGACCCCCAGCCGTCCGGCCGTGCCCGCGCCGGCGTAGACCAGCCGGCCGCCGCGCGCCATCCGCTCGGCCACCGCGTCGATCGCGGCGGCGATCTGCGGCAGCCGCTCGGCCACGGCGGCGGGCACGGTGCTGTCCTCGGCGTTCATCAGCCGGGCGATCTCCAGCGTCGGCAGCCGGTCGATCTCCGCCAGCTCGGGGCGGAACGCCTCGGTCGTCAGTGACTCCAACTCGGTGCGCAGCTCGCGGTAGTGGGGCGTGGAGGTCATGAGGGGGCGGCTCTCTTCGTGCGTGGCGGTACGGCTGACCGTGCGGATCCGGGCTTGTTCGGTTCTCGGCTTACTGCGAGCGCTGCGAGTGCTACGAGCGGTGGGTCCCGCCCCGCGGGCTGTGCCGGTGGGCGAGCGCCTCGTAGGACGCGGCGAGCGCGGGCGCCGCCGTCTCGTACGTCCGCTGTGCCACCCCGACGAACAGGCAGTCCACCACGAGCAGTTGGCTGGTCCGGGAGGACATCGCCGCCGGGCGCAGCTCGCTCTCGCGGGCCGTGGAGGTGGTCAGGACGTGGTCGGCGTACTGCGTGACGGGCGCGGCGGGCCGGCCGGTGATGGCCACGGTGGTCGCGCCGCGCTCGAAGGCCACCCGCAGCGGCTCGATCACGTCCCCGGTCGAACCCGAGTGGGTGATGGCGATCGCCACGTCCCCCGCGCGCAGCTGCACCGCGTTGGTGACGGCGAGGTGCGGGTCGCTGTGCGCGTGCGCCACCAGACCTATGCGCAGCAGCTTCTGCGTGAGGTCCTGGGCGACCAGACCGGAGGCGCCGATGCCGTAGACGTCGGTGCGGCGGGCGGTGGCCAACGCGGTGACGGCCGCGCCGAGCTGGATGGTGTCGAGGCCGGCGGCGGTGTCGGCCAGGGTCTGCTGCTCGTCGTAGGCGAGTTTGGCGACGACGTCGGCGATGGGGTCGTCCACCGCGATGTCGGTCGTGATGGCGGGCGCGCGCCCCGACTGCTGCTGGGCGGCCAGGCCCGCGAGGGCCAGGCGCAGGTCCCGGTACCCCGGATAGCCCAGCAGGCGGGCGGTGCGTACGACGGTCGCCTCGCTGGTGCCGGTGAGTTCGGCGAGGCCGGTGACCGTGAGGGCCGCGCAGCCGGCCGGGTCGCCGGCGACGGCCTCGGCGACCCGCTGCATGGAGCGGGTCATCGAGGGCGCGAGCGTGCGTACCTTGGCCGCGAGGGCGGCGGGTGCGGGGGGCGTGAGGCCCGGGGCGCCCACGCCTGCGAAAATTTCCTTCACGTCCTGGGTCACACTGTGAAAGGTATTTTCCGTACCGTCACGTGGTCAAGGCCGCGCGGACGTCAACGTACCTCCTTGCGCGCGCCCCGCAGGATCGCTGCCGCCACGCAGCCGAGCGCGAGCACCACGGCGACGGCCAGGGCCCGCTGCGCGTGGTCGGCCGCCGTGTGTCGCAGGAACGCGTCCGGCGCCTTCGTCAGCTCGGTCGGGAGCCAGCGCGACACCCCCGGCAGCGCTCCGAGCAGCGGGAGCGTGAACAGCGCGAGCAGCGCGTACCCGACGGTGCCGAGCGTGCTGCGGGCCAGTGTCGCGGCCAGCGCCGTGACCGCCACGGCGAACACCAGGAACACCGAGCCGGTGAGCGCGGTCCAGCCCATGGCCGCCGTACCGGGATTCCCCAGCAGGACGGCCGTCTCGTACCAGGCGGCGAGCAGCCCGGCCAGGTAGCCGCCCACGACCCCGGCGGCGCTGACCGCGAACCTCGGCACCAGCAGATCGCCGAAGCGCCGGGCGCGGGTCCGGTAGAAGACCGCGAGCGCGGGCCTGGCGTCGATCGAGCACGCGTACGCCGCTACGACGACCGCCACGATCAGGCCGATCCCGAACGCGTTGTTCACGTACTGGGCGACACCGTCCGCCGGGACCGGGGGCGGAAAGACGATCTTCACCCGCTGGGCCGAGCCGCCGGCGTGGTCGAGCAACTGCCCGGAGTACCGGGCGAGCAGCGGCCCGGTGAACCCGAAGAGCACGAAGACGCCCAGCAGCGCGATCAGCCTCTTGGTGCGCAGCAGCCGAAGCCACTCCACCCGCCACAGCGAAAGCTCGTTCACGCCGCACCCGTCCGATCCGCTTCCCGCTGTTCGTGCTGTACCTGCTGTCCGTCCCGTCCGTGGCGACCGCCGGTCAGTGCCAGGAACGCGGCCTCCAGGTCGGCGTCGACCGGGTGAAGGCTGATCAGAGCGGCGTCCGCCGCGGCGATCGCCTGCGGCAGCCGGCGTTCACCGACCTCCGTGCTCGACGCTTCGACCCGCACGGATCCGTCGGAGTTCACCACCACCGAGGTGACCCATTCCTGCTGCCGCAGCAGTTCGGCCAGCCGCTGCTCGCCGCCCGCGCGCAGACGCACCTCCCAGGCCGGCTGGAGGAACCGGTCGATCAGGTCGCCCACCGGCCCCTGGAACAGGAGCCTGCCCCGGTCGAGGACGCCCACCGTGTCGGCGACCCGCTGGACGTCCGCCAGGACATGGCTGGAGAAGATCACGGTGCGGGTCCGGCCGAGCCCGGCGACCAGGGACAGCACCTCCGCACGCCCGGACGGGTCCAGCGCGCTGGACGGTTCGTCGAGGATGAGCAGCTCGGGGTCCAGTGCCAACGCCACCGCGAGGCCCAGCCGTTGCTTCATGCCGCGGGAGAAGCCGCCCGTGCGCCGGCCGGCCGCCTCGGTCAGGCCGGCCTCGGCGAGCACGGCCGCGACCGGGTCGGCGGGGGACCCGCCGGTGTCGGGCGCCGTGCCGCCGCGGCGCCGGTGCCCGCCGCGTGCGGCCAGGCCGCGGGACTGGCGCACCACCTCCGCCGCGGTGAGCCAGGGTTCGAACTCGGGGGTGTCGGGGCAGACCCCGATCCGTCCCGCGTCGACCGACAACCGGACCTCGCCCGCGTCGAAGCGGCGCAGACCGGCCACGATGGACAGAAGCGTGGTCTTCCCGGCGCCGTTCGGGCCCACCAGACCGTAGACACCGCCGCGCGGCACCTCCAGGTCCACGCCGTGCAGCCCCGCGCCGTGTCCGTAGTCGCGCACCAGGCCCGCGGTCACCACGGCCGGCCCCCCGCTCACCGGTCCTCGCTCCGCCCCGCCACCAGGTAGGCGATCGGACCCACGGGGTTCACGAACAGGCATATCAGCACCCAGGCCCAGCGAGGCAGGTGACGGGTGTTCCGGTGCCGTGCGACGTCGACGAGGCAGTGGACGAGCAGAGCGAGCTCGGCGACCAGCAGGGGCGCGATCGCGGCCCAGGGGACCGCCGAGGCGTTGAGGGAGGAGGCAATCACGGGACGGACTCTCTGTGGGGGTGTCGGATCGGCCGGATCACGGCGTCTCGGGCGGGAGGACGAAGAATCCGGCGACCTTCTCGTCCGTGTCGAACGCGACCCGGGCCTTCATCTCACCGGCCTCGTAGCGCAGCGGGATGTCCACCACGGTGTGATCGCCGATGCGCCGGACGAAGGGCTCGCCCTCGCCGAAGCCCTCGAACGCGCCGACGAGTCCGGCGACGCCGGCCAGCGCGTCGCCCCGCACCTTGTCGGTGAAGGCCGCGAGGACCTCGGCGTTGAAGGACGGCCTGGCGTCGTCCATGCGGCCTTCGAGGACGGCCGTGACGATCCCGAGGGCGCGCTCCGGGGCGTCGGTCATGCGCACTGTCTTGTCCATGGGTTCTCCCGTTCGGGGGTCGATGGGCTTGCCGAACCGCTGGAAGGCGGCCTGGCGGGTGACTCCGAGCAGGTCCCCGACCTCCTGCCAGGTGTGGCCCGCGTCCCGGCACTGCTGCACGCAGAGCTTGAGCACCTGTTCCGCCAAGACGTCGACGTCCTGGGCGCGTCGGATCAGGTCGAGGTAGGCCGGTGGGGCCAACGGGCTGCCCACCGCCGAGGCCAGGGCCGCGGAGTGCTCGGCGAGCCGGGCACTCAGGGAAGCGAGGGGGAGGGAATCGGTCACATGTAAAGGATGCCTTTACGTCCAGAGTCGTGTCAAGGAACTCTTTACAACCCTGACGGCGCCGGCCCGGCTCCCGTGAACAGCCCAGCGGTACACGGGAGATGGAGAGCACGGGTCCCCGGCGGCGCGGAACCCGTCGGTGCGTGATCCGTCACCGGTGTCCGGTCCGTGACTTCCGGGTGACAATGGGAGGCATGGAACCCATCAGCCCCCTGGAGCAGGCCCTGCACGCCGCCCGCGCCCTGGTGCTCGCCGATCTGGTCGCCGGCGAGGTCGCCGACGCGGACGTGGTCTCGCTCGTGGAGGACTCCGTCGCCCAGCGCCGCTGGTGGGTGGAGCAGTGGCCGGAAGGCGCGCAGTACGTGGCGGGCCTGGTCGCGCAGGACGTCCAGGACGCGCTTCTGGAGCGGTACGGCCGCTGGCCGCTGTGCCCGGTGTGCGGCTACGGCGACCCGCACGCGCTGGACGTCGAGCCGGAACTCGGGCCGGACCCGCACTGGGTGTGCTCCAAGGCGGGCGTGAAGGTGGCGCCGGTGGGCGCGCTGGCGGAGGCCACCGGCCGGAGCACGACGTCGTGACGGCGCCGCGCCCGGCGGTCGCACTGTGACCCTCTACATCGACCCACCGTCCTGGCCGGGTCACGGCCGCATGTGGTCCCACCTGGTCAGCGATGTCTCGTACGACGAACTCCACACCTTCGCCGAGGGGTTGGGCGTGCCCCGCCGGGCCTTCGAGCGGGACCACTACGACCTGCCCTCCCCCCGGTACGCCGACGCGGTGGCGGCCGGCGCGGTCGAGGTCAGCAGCCGCGAGGTGGTGCGGCTGCTGTACGCGGCGGGGCTGCGCCGCCCCAAGCGCCGCGTTCAGGGGCGGAGTTCGTAGAAGATCTCCTCCTCGCCCTTCCGTACGGCGACGAAACCGGCGCGGGTGACGACGCGTTGGGAGGGAAGGTTGGCGCGGTCCACGGTTGCCACCAGCAGCCGTACGTCGTCCCGGGCCAGCGCCCAGTCCGACAGCGCGCGCAGGGCCTCGGTCGCGTAGCCGTGGCCGCGGGCGGACACGGCGAGGTCGTAACCGACCTCCGCGCGCCCCTCCTCGTCGGGTACACCGTGGAAGCCCATCCCGCCGACCGCGCGCCCGTCCTCCTGCCGCACCAGCACGAACATCCCCCACTCGGGCCGGTACGCCCCGCCCTCGTACGCCTTCACGGTCATCCCGGCGGCGCCCTGCGTGCCCTCGTACGGCCCGCCCTCGACCCACGGGAACCCGCCGTCACCACCGTCGCTGAGATCGCGGGCGGCGGCGGGGGTGACGCCCTCCAGGGTCAGCCGGTCGGCGGGTATGGCCGGCGGGTTGCTCCAGCGCCACTCGGTGACCGGCGGCCGACCGGGGAGGTCGCCACGGCCGGTGGCCCACAGCAGCGTCGGCCACGGTGCGGAGCCCGGCCGGACGTGCGGGAAGAGCCGGGTCAGCACGTCCTCGCACAGCTCGGCGGGCGGCTCGTAGGCCAGGTGCAGGCCGGTCGCGATGTCATGCGTGTGCAGCAGCACCTCGGCGACGCCCATCGCGGCGAATCCCTCGCGGTTCGCGCTGCGGAAGGGGTACGGGTGGAAGGCCCGGACCCTGCGCGGGGTGGTGCGGACGGCGGCGGCGAGCAGGGCGCCGGTCGTCTCGATCACGTTCAGGACGTCCGCGTTTTTGGTGCCCTCGTCGAGGGTGATCTCGAAGGGCACGTAGGCGCTCTGCGCCCGCCCGGCCAACTGCCCGGCGTACGCGATGAGATCGCCCGCGATGTGCTCGGCCGTCCGCCGGCAGCTCCACTCCAGCCGTCCGGCCATCACCCCGTCCCAGTCCCGGTCCGTCGCCGTCCGCAGCAGTGCCACGGCGCCCGCGACGGCCTGCTCCACCTGCTCCCCGCCCCATGTACGCATACGGCGCAGGGTAGGCGCGGCGGGGCCTCAGGGCGACAGCATTTCCAGCTCGGAGGTGACGTTGTAGCGGGCGGTCGCCTCCCAGTGCTCCGCCCCGTACGGGGTGCGGAACAGCCGGGGCAGGGCGAGGAGCTGCCGCAGGACGGCGGCACGGCCCTCGCGGAAGGCGTCGCTCGGGACGAAGTGGTACTCCTCGCGGACGCCGGCCGCGTAGGCGGCGTACGCCGACGGGGAGGCGGCCAGGATCGCCAGGTCGGCGTCGCACAGGACCCGGCCGTCGCGGTCGTCGTCGACCGGATCGTGGGTGACGGTGAGCCGGACCAGCCGTGCGACCTCGGCGGTCTTCGCGTCGCCGACCCCGGCCTCGGGGAGCGCGCGCTCGGCGATGCGGGCGGACCGCTCCTCGTTCTCGGAGCGCTCGGGCAGGTAGACGGCGTCGTGAAACCAGGCGGCCAACCGCACCACGTCCGGGTCGGCGGCGTATGCAGCCAGTACATCGATGTGATCGAGGACCGCGGTCAGGTGCGTGAGCGTGTGGTAGTGCCGCTGCGGCTCCTGCCAGCGGGCGAGCAGGTTGTCGGCGTACGGCACGGGGTCGGGGCCGCCGCGGGGACCACGGGCACCTTCGAGAGCACGGGTCCAGCGGGAGCGCAGGGCGTCGAGATCGGCCATACGGCCATTGTCCCCACCTCGCCCCGGCCGTTCTGCCGGTGGGCCGTCGAGCGGCACTAGTGCCCCAACAGGCAACGTTCGCCCCGTCGCGACGCCCGGCACGCTCCCCCGAGCTCTTCGAACAGGGGGTACCCCCAGAGCACGCACCGGACGCCGCTCCTTGACGGGCGAACGTTGCCTGCCGGGGCACTAGCGTGGTGGGCATGACTTCTGCTGATGTGCACGAGGTACGGGATCCGGAGCTGCCCGGACGGCTGCTCACCATGGAGCGGGACGTGCTGATCCCGTTGCTGCGGGCCCGGCCGGACGCGGACTTCGCGCTGCCGACCGCGGCCTGTCCGGGGTGGACGGTGCGGGATGTGCTCGCACACTGTTCCGCCGCGCTGATGCGAGTGGTGGAGCGCCGGTTCGAGGAGGGCGTGTTCTCGCCCGAGTCCAACAAGCGGGACATCGCCGAACGGGGCGAGTGGACCAACGCCCGGGTGGTGGACGAGCTGGAGCGCGGCATGACCGAGGCCGGGCCGCTGATCGCGCGGGCGGGCGGGGCGCTGGACGTGCTCGCGCTGGGCGAGTGGGTACACGCCGGCGACGTGCGCGAGACCCTGGGCGAGCCGGAGGCGTACGCGGGGGACAGGCTGCCGTACGCGCTCGGCCTGCTGGCGTACGTGACCCGCGAGAAGGGGCATCTGCCGCTGCACGCCGACCTCGACGACGTGGACGAGCCGCTGAGGTTCGGGGAGGTGAGCGGGGAGCGGACTCCGGCGCGGTACATCGGCGACGCCGCCACCCTCGTACGGCTCTACGCCGGGCGTCCCGTGCCGGTGACCGGGGCGGGGTACGAGCTGGCGGGGGCCGGGAAGGCGGAGCTGAACATCTTCGGGTGACCGGTTCCCGGCAGCGGGTCCCCCGACCGGCGTACCCTGATATTGGACTAGACCTGTCCGCTTCAGGGGAAACCGAGGGAAGGGCTCCTATGAGCATGCGTGCAGTCCTGGAGGTGATCGCCCTCGACGTCGAGGACGCGGTCGCCGCTCAGGCCGGAGGCGCGGACCGCCTCGAGCTGGTCACCGACATCGTGGCCGACGGGCTCACCCCGCCGACCCGTACCGTCGCCGGGATCCGTGCCGCCGTGGACATTCCGCTGCGCGTGATGCTGCGGCTCGCGGACGGGTTCGGCGCGGGGGGTGCCCGGGGGCTGGACCGGCTGGCCGAGGTCGCGGGCGAGATGCGGGTGGCCGGCGCCGAGGAGTTCGTACTGGGGTTCCTGGACGAGGAGGGCGGGGTGGACCTGGGGGCTGTCGAGCGGGTGGTCGCCGCACTGGACGGCTGCCCGTGGACCTTCCACCGGGCGATCGACCGTGCCGCCGACCGGGACGTGCTGCGCAAGCGGCTGGACGGGCTGCCGGGGCTCGACACGTATCTGACGGCGGGCGCCGCCTCGGGCGTGGACGAGGGGCTGCCCACGCTGATCGCGGAGGCCGCGCGCGGCGGCGAGCCCGGCTACGAGCAACAGATCATGGTCGGCGGCGGCCTGCGGCTGAACCATGTGCCCGCGCTGCTCGCGGAGGGGATCGACGCCTTCCACATCGGCGGTGCGGCCCGCCCCGGCGGCTGGGACGGACCGGTCTCCGTCGCGGCGGTCGCGGAGTGGCGCGCGGTGCTGGACGGGGTGGCGGTTCGGCAGCCCGCGGGCTGAGACACGGTGCCTGACCGGGGTGAGGTGGGTTCGGGCCGGTCCGGGTAATTCGTACGCCTGGTTCATTCCGACCGGGCACGATGTCGTTCATGACAGCAACGTCCCCTGACCCCACCGGGCTTCCGTATCACCGTATGGCCCGGTACTCACCTCACCACCGCTGGTGGCGGCCGCTGCTCGGCACTGTGGTGCTGGTCTTCGGGTCGGTCCTGGCCACCGTGTTCCTCTACATCCTCACCGACGGGATCGGCACGGCCGCCGGCTATCCGGAACTGCCGGACGGCGGCGTCGACTTCGGCCCGGTTCTGGGCACGGGGCTGGACCTGGCGTTCATAGCCGTGGACCTGCCGCTGGTCCTGCTGGCCGTGCTCTGGCTGGGCCGGCGTCCGGCCGGCACGGTGGCCTCCGTCACCGGGCGGCCGCGTTGGCGATGGCTGGCCTGGTGTCTGCTGGCCGCCGTGCCCCCCATGGTGCTGCTGCCGATGGTCGCGATCTTCCTGCCGGACGACCAGGGCGACGGTGGCGGGTCCGACGTGTGGGTCGGGTGGCAGACGTTCCTCCTCTCCCTGGCCATGCTGGTTGTCCTCGTGCCGTTGCAGTCGGCGGCGGAGGAGTACGTCTTCCGCGGCTGGCTGCTCCAAGCGGCCGGGGCCTTCCTCCGATCCCCGTGGCTCGCGGTGCTGCCGCAGGCGGTGCTCTTCGCGGCCGCGCACGGCTGGGGCACGCCCTGGGGATTCGCCGACCTCCTGGTCTTCGGTGTGGTGGCGGGGTTGCTGACCATCCGCACGGGCGGCCTCGAGGCGTCCATCGCCCTGCACGCGCTGAACAACCTGCTGGCCTTCGGTCTGTCCGCCATGTACGTGGACGGACTGGCGTCCGACGAGACGGCGGCGGACGCCCCCTGGCAACTGGCCCTCGTCGACATGGCCTCGGTGCTGCTCTTCGCCGCGATCGTGCTGTGGCTGGCACGGCGGCGCCATCCGCAGAACCTGTCAGCCCCGGTCCCCGAGCCGATCCCACCCCACCTCCTGCCGTACGTACCGCCGCAGGGCGCGTATTGGCCGTACGCGCAGGCGCCGGGTGCGTACGGGCCGTACCCGCAGCCGCAGGGCATGTACGGGCCGCACGCGCAGCCGCCCGGATCGCATGGGGCGTACCCGCCGCCGGGCGCACACGGGGCGTACGCTCCGCCGCCGGGCGCGGTTTGGCCGTACGCGTCACCGCAGGGCAGCCATGGTCCGTACGCGCCGCCGCCCTCGAACGGGGCCGTCCCCGGCCCGGCCGCCGCGCCGTCCGGCCCTGACGGGCCCGGATCTGCCCCATCCGGCGCCGACGCGCCCGGTCCCGCCGCGCCGTCCGGCCCCGATGGGCCCAGTCCCGCCGCACTCGGGTCTACCGCGTCCAGCCCCGTCTTGCCCGGCGACGCACCCGGCCCTGATGGGGCCAGCCATGCCGCGCCCGGCGCCGCACCCGGCCCTGATGGGGCCAGCCATGCCGCGCCCGGCGACGCACCCGTCCCTGACGGGGCCAGCCATGCCGCGCCCGGCGACGCACCCGTCCCTGACGGGGCCAGCCTGGCTGCGTCTGGCGACCTGCCCGGCCCTGATGGGTCCAGCCTGGCTGCGTCTGGCGACCTGTCCGGCCCCAATGGCGCCAGCCATGCCGCGCCCGGCGCCGCGTCCGACTCCGCCGAACCCGGTTCCGCCGCGCCCGGTGACGCACCCAGCCCCGATGGGGCCAGCCCCGCCGTCCCCGCCCCTGCCGACCCGCCCTCCCGGCGGTCCAGTGGGCCTCAGGAAAGCTGATCCGGCAGCGGGGCCGTGTGGGTGACGATCAGGCCTGAGACCGCTCGGGTCAGGGCCACGTACAGGCGGCGCAGGCCGGTGCGTTCGTCGGGTTCGCCGTCGACGACGGCCTGGGGTTCGTCCAGGACGACGTAGTCGTACTCCAGGCCCTTGGCGAGCGAGGCCGGGACCAGGGTGAGGCGGGTCTCGGCCGTCGTCTCCTCGCCGGGGGCGAGGTACGGCAGGCCGGCCGCCGTCAGCGCCTCGGCCACGGCCGGGACGCGGGCGTCGGCGGCGATCAGGCCGACGGACCCCTCGTTGCGCAGCAACTCCTCGCAGGCGGAGACCACTTCGGCGTCCCCGGCGGCCGTACGGATCTCGAAGAAGCCGGGGTTCTCGCGCACCGACACGACGGGGGTGAGCCCGGGGGCGATGTGGGGCAGCAGCCGGGAGGCGTACGTGATGACGTCCGTCGGCACGCGGAAGCCCGCCGTCAGCTCCTCGATCAGGCCGTCGGACTTGCCGAGGTGGGCCAGGGCCTCCTCCCAGGTGCGGGTGGCCCACGGCGTGGTGCCCTGGGCCAGGTCGCCGAGGACGGTCGCGGAGCCGGTGGTGCAGCGCCGGCCGACCGCCCGGTACTGCATGGGGGAGAGGTCCTGTGCCTCGTCCAGGACGACATGCCCGAGGGAGTGGGTGCGCTCCACCAGGTCGGCGGCCTCGTCGACCAGTACGGCGTCGGCGGCGGACCACTTGGCCGACTTCACCGACCGCACGGGCCTGGCCCACAGGAGTGTCTTGCGCTCCTCCTCGGTGAGGATCCCGTCCGCGTGCTCCACGAGGAAGTCCGCGTCGGTCAGCAGCCGCAGCACCAGTTTCGCCGGGTCGACCGGGGGCCAGACGGCCTTGACGGCGGCCTTGACCGCCGCGTTGCGGGCCACCGCGTCCTGCACGCGGTCGTCGGGGGCCTCGCCCGCCCGCTCCATCTGCACCAGCACGGCGTGCGCGATCCGCTGCGGCAGTGCCTCGCGGGCGGCGCCGTAGCGGATGCCGCGGTCCAGCAACTCCCTGACGATGTCCTCCAGTTCGTACGCCGGTACGCGCCAGCGCCGCGAGCCGCGCACCACCACGACCGGTTCGGTGGGCATGGTCACGTGGGAGTACAGCGCCCTGCGGAGCACCTCCGCCATCCGTGCGTCGCCCTTGACGATCGCGGTCGCCGCGTCGTCCGCGCCCCGCACCTCCACATGCGCCACCAGATCGCCGACGGTGGCCTGCTGGACGGTCAACTCGCCGAGGGCGGGCAGTACTTGCTCGATGTAGTGCAGGAAGGACCGGTTCGGTCCGATCACGAGGGTGCCGGTGCGGGCGAGCCGCTCGCGGTGGGCGTAGAGGAGGTAGGCGACCCGGTGCAGGCCCACGGCGGTCTTTCCGGTGCCGGGACCGCCCTGGACGCAGACGGTGCCGGACAGCCCGGACCGCACGATCTCGTCCTGCTCAGGCTGGATGGTCGCCACGATGTCGCGCATCGGGCCCACACGCGGGCGCTCGATCTCCTGCTGGAGCAGCTTGCTCGTGGTGGCGGCCCCCGACGGCTCAGCCGGGTCGGACAGGTGCTCGTCCTCGTACGCGGTGAGGTCGCCGCCGGTGTAGCCGAAGCGGCGGCGCAGCGCGACGTTCATCGGGTCCTTCCTGGCGGCCCGGTAGAACGGCTGCGAGACCGGCGCGCGCCAGTCGATGACCATGGGGTCGCCCTCGCCGTCGTGCACGTGCCGGCGCCCGATGTAGAAGCGTTCGCCCTCGGCGCCCTCCGCCCGGTCCGCGCCCGGGGCGTCCAGGTAGTCGAGCCGCCCGAAGAACAGCGGGGTGTCGCTGAGGTCGGCCAGCGCCTTGATGCGCTCGTCGATCTGGCGGGCGAGGACCTCGGCGTTGACCCAGTTCGCGGTGACGTCCCGGATGTCGAGCGACTCCACGTCCTCGCGCATGGCGCGCAGCGCGGCTCGGGAGGCGGACAGGTGGGCGCGCTCACGGGCGAGGGGGTCGGCGGGCAAGAGCGAAGAGGAAGGCGACGAGGGCGACGAGGGCGACGAGGTCGATGAGGTCGATGAGGACGACAGGGACGACAAGGGGGTGCCTCCGGAAGGCCTTCGGGGCATGCGGGTGCCGTGGGGTGGTGCCGTGTGGCTGCGCCGCGCGGCGGCGGGATCTGCCGACCGGTTTCCGTCCGGACGGCGGCACTCCGTGAAGGGAGGCGGGCAAGAGGGTGGATTCTAGGGCGTGGCTGCGCGCGGAAGCCAACCGGTTTTCCCCCGCCGCGCCCGCCGAGATGCCGTGATCGCCATCCCCTAGTGCTGCGACCGGAAAGGTTCACCGGCTCGCGACGCCCGGCACGGCACTCCCCCAGCCTTCGGCCGGGGGTACCCCCACGCCGCGTTGT
>NZ_JBSGBZ010000041.1:0-73209 GCF_053601495.1 Streptomyces sp. NPDC004721 | reverse complement strand
CGCCCTCCATCTGCAGGATGGTCGCCGCCCGCAGCGCGTGGTCCACGCTGGCGATCGGGTACGGCGGCGGTGTCTTCAGCGGCTTGTCCATGGCGCGTCCTCTATTCTGCTCTCCAGAATCTCCATGTTCCCTCACCAGACGCGGCGCACGCTGATGCCGTGACTGAGACCTCCATAGCCCAAGACACCGCCACGGGTTCCCCGGTCCGGCTCCAGGCTGTCGCCGCGGAGGGGCAGCCTGAGGTCACCCCGGCGCTCGAAGAGCTTTACCGGGGCTTCGAACAGGAACTGCTCGTCCCGCTGTGGACCGAGATCGGCGACCTGATGCCGGCCCACCCGCGCTCGCGTGCCGTGCCGCACCTGTGGCGCTGGGAGAGGCTGCGGGAGCTGGCGGACCGGGCCGGCGGCCTGGTTCCCGTCGGCCGCGGCGGCGAGCGCCGGGCCATCGCGCTGGCCAACCCCTCCCTCGGCGGCAGGCCCTTCGCCACGCCGACGCTGTGGGCGGCCATCCAGTACCTCATGCCCGGCGAGGACGCCCCCGAGCACCGCCACACCCAACACGCCTTCCGATTCGTCGTCGAGGGGTCGGGCGTGTGGACGGTCGTCGGCGGTGACCCCGTGCCGATGAACCGCGGTGACTTCCTCCCGCAGGCGGGCTGGAACTGGCACGCCCACCACAATGCGACCTCAGAGCCGATGGCCTGGATCGACGGTCTGGACATCCCCTTCCAGTACGTCACCGAGGCGCAGTTCTTCGAGTTCGGCCGCGACGAGATCAGCGACGCCGAGCGGATCACCCCCGAGCGGTCGCGCTCCGAGCGCCTGTGGGGTCACCCGGGCCTGCGCCCGCTGTCGTCCGTACCCGCCACACCGGGCAGCCCGCTGCTGTCGTACAAGTGGGAGTACACCAACGCGGCCCTGCGGGACCAGCTGCTGCTGGAGAAGGAGGGCTTCGGCGGCACCGTCGAGCCCGGCCACGCCGCGGTGCGCTACTCCAACCCGCACGACGGCTCCGACGTGCTGCCTACCATCCGCGCCGAGTTCCACCGCATCGCCCGCGGCGCCGAGACCGCGCCGGTGCGCGAGACCGGTTCGTCGGTGTACCAGGTCTTCGACGGCTCCGGTGTGGTGACCGTCGGCGACAAGTCCTGGACGGTGACCCGCGGCGACCTGTTCGTCGTCCCGTCCTGGGAGCCGTTCGCCGCCAGGTCCGAGGCCGGCACGACCGACTCCGACGAGGGAGCCCTCGACCTCTTCCGTTTCTCCGACGCGCCCGTCTTCGAGGCGCTCAAGCTCCACCGCATCGACCGCACTCAGAAGGACGCCTGACCATGAAGCTCGCCACCATCCGCACCGCCGACGGCACCAGGGCGGTCCGCCTCGACGGCGAGACCCTCGTCGACCTCGGGTACACCGACCTGGGCGAGCTGTTCGCCGAGGACGGCTGGCAGGCCAGGGCCGCCGCCGCGTCCGGCCCCACCTACCCGGCCGAGTCGGCGGACTTCGCGCCGGTCGTCCCAAACCCCTCCAAGGTCGTCTGCGTCGGCCACAACTACACCAACCACATCAAGGAGATGGGCCGGGACCTGCCGAGTTACCCGACGCTCTTCCCGAAGTTCGCCGACACCCTCCTGGGCGCGCACGACGACATCGTCAAGCCGGCCGAGACCGAGGCCTTCGACTGGGAGGTCGAGCTGGCCGTCGTGATCGGCAAGCAGGTGCGCCGCGGCGACGAACAGCAGGCCGCCGACGCCATCGCCGGCTTCACCGTCATGAACGACATCTCGGTGCGTGACTGGCAGTTCCGCACCATCGAGTGGACCCAGGGCAAGATCTGGGAGGCCTCCACCCCGGTCGGCCCCTACGTCGTCACCCCCGACGAGGTCGGCGGCGTCCGCCCCGCGCTCGAAGTGAAGACGGTCGTCGACGGCCAGGTCATGCAGCAGGACGACACCGGCACGCTGCTGTTCGACCCGGTCTTCCTGGTGCAGTACATCTCCACCGTCATCACCCTGCGCCCGGGCGACATCATCGCCACCGGCACCCCGGCGGGCGTCGGCAACGCCCGCGACCCCAAGGTGTTCCTGCTCCCCGGCCAGACCGTCGTCACCGAGATCGCCGGCCTGGGCGCCTGCACCAACAAGGTGGTCGCGGCATGACCGAGGTCACGCGGACCTTCGCCGACGCGCGCGCGTGGGCCCGCACGGGCACCGAGCTGATGCTCGACGCCGTCGCGGGCCTCGGCGAGTCCGGCTTCTCGGCCCCGAGCATGCTGCCGGAGTGGACCCGGGGGCACCTCGTGGCGCACGTCGCCGCCAACGCCGACGCCCTGTGCAACCTGGTGCACTGGGCGGCCACCGGCGAGGAGACGCCGATGTACGCCTCCGCCGAGGAGCGCGCCGCCGGTATCGCCAAGGGCCCCACCCTGCCGGCCGACGAGCTCCGCTCCTGGCTGACCGGCTCCGCGCACCGGCTCGCGGAGGGACTGGACGGGCTCACCGACGAGCAGTGGCAGCACCAGGTCGTCACCGCCCAGGGCCGTACCGTCCCCGCCACCGAGCTCTCGTGGATGCGCGCCCGCGAGGTGTGCGTCCACGCCGTCGACCTCGGCACCGGCGTCGTCACCTTCGCCGACCTCCCGAAGGGCTTCCTGACCGCCCTGGTCGCCGAGATCAGCGCCAAACGCGGGCTGACCGAGCTCCCCGACGGCCCGCTGCCCGAGGTCGCCGCCTGGCTGGCCGGCCGTCCCCACTCGCTCGCCGACGCCCCCGAGCTCGGCCCGTGGCTGTAGAGGAGTGCATCCCATGTCCCACCCTGATGTGATCGTCGTCGGCGGCGGCATCGGCGGCCTCGGTGCCGCGTTCTCGCTGACCCGCCAGGGCCAGAGCGTCCGCCTGCTGGAGCGCGCCCCCGCCTTCGGCGAGGTCGGCGCCGGCATCCAGCTCGCCCCCAACTGCACCCGCATCCTCGACGACTACGGTCTCCTGGAGGAGGCCAAGAGCCTCGGCGTCGTCCCGGACGCGATGGTCATGCGCGACGCCGTCGACGGCGACGAGCTGACCCGGCTCGACCTGCGCGACCTGGAGAAGCGCTACGGCTACCCGTACTTGGTCATCCACCGCAGCGACCTGCACGGCCTGCTGCTGCGTGCCTGCGAACGCGCCGGTGTCGAGCTGATCAACGACGCACACGTGACCTCGTACGAGAACACCGACGGCGGCGCCCGTGTGACCCTCGCCTCCGGCGAGACCCACGAGGCCGGCATGGTGATCGCGGCCGACGGCCTGCACTCTCCGGCCCGCAAGCTGTTCGTCGACGACCAGCCCGTCTCCTCGGCGTACGTCGCCTACCGCGGCACCGTCCCCGCCGAGCAGCCGCGGGTGAAGTCCGTCGACCTCAGCGAGGTCGTGGTGTACGTCGGCCCCGGCTGCCACTTCGTCCACTACGGACTGCGCGGCGGCGAGATGCTCAACCAGGTCGCGGTCTTCGAGTCGCCCAGGGCGCTGGCCGGCCGAGAGGACTGGGGCACGCCCGACGAGCTCGACGCCGCCTTCGCCAAGACCTGCGGTTTCGTCCAGGACGGCCTGCCGTTCATGTGGCGGGACAAGTGGTGGCGGATGTTCGACCGTGACCCGATCATGAACTGGGTGCACGGCCGGATCGGCCTGCTCGGCGACTCCGCGCACCCGCCGCTGCAGTACATCGCACAGGGCGCGATCATGGCGATCGAGGACGGCTGGGTGCTGGGCGAGCACGTCGCCCGCAACCGTGCCGAGGACGGCACGGTCGACTGGAGCACCGCGCTCGCCGCCTACGAGGCCGTCCGCCCGGAGCACTGCCGCCGCGTGCTGACCACCTCCCGCAAGTGGGGCGAGCTGTGGCACCTCGACGGTGTCGCCCGCGAGCAGCGCAATGTGCTGCTGCGCGCCCGCGATACCTACGACTACGCGTTCACCGACTGGCTGTACGGGCCGACCGCGCTGACGCCGGACGAGGAGCCGGAGATGTTCACGCCGGTTCCGCTGTCCTCGGCGGCCGTCGGGGAATCGGTGCTCGCGGGTGACGCGGCATGAGCGACGCCTACCTGTACGCGGCGGCCCGCACCCCGTTCGGCCGGTTCAACGGGGCCCTCGCCGGGGCGCGCCCCGACGACCTCGCCGCCACCGCGCTGACCGGCCTGCTGGCCAAGGCGCCGGGCCTGGACCACGCCGCGATCGGCGACGTGGTGTGGGGCAACGCCAACGGCGCCGGTGAGGACAACCGCAACGTCGGCCGGATGGCGGTGCTGCTGGCCGGACTGCCGGTGAGCGTCCCCGCCACCACCGTGAACCGGCTGTGCGGCTCCAGCCTGGACGCGGCGATCATCGCCTCGCGCATCCTGGAGTCCGGCGACGCGGACGTCGTCGTCGCCGGCGGCGTGGAGTCCATGACCCGCGCGCCGTGGGTGCTGCCCAAGCCGGACCGGGCCTACCCCGCCCGCGATGTCACGGCCGTCTCCACCACCCTGGGCTGGCGGCTGGTCAACCGGGCGATGCCGAAGGAGTGGACGGTCTCGCTGGGGGAGAGCAACGAACTGCTCCAGGAGAAGTTCTCGATCTCCCGTGAGCGGCAGGACGAGTTCGCGGTGCGCTCGCACCGGCTCGCGGCCGCCGCCTGGGACAACGGCTTCTACGACGACCTGGTCCTCCCGACGGAGGACCTCGCCCGTGACGAGGGCATCCGCCCCGGCACCGACCCCGCGAAGCTGGCGGCACTGAAACCGTCGTTCCGTCCGGACGGGACGATCACGGCCGGCAACGCCTCCCCGCTGAGCGACGGGGCGTCGGCCGTGCTGCTGGGGACCGGGGCGGCGACCGGCCGGATCGGGCTGGCCCCTGTCGCCCGCGTCGCCGGGCGCGGCGTGCACGCGGTCGAGCCGCAGATGTTCGGCTTCGCCCCGGTGGAGGCGGCCGAGAAGGCGCTGCGCCGCGCCGGGATCGGCTGGGGCGACGTCGGCGCGGTCGAACTCAACGAGGCGTTCGCGGTGCAGTCGCTCGCCTGCGTGGACGCCTGGGGAGTCGACCCGGAGATCGTCAACACCCGGGGCGGCGCCATCGCGCTCGGACACCCGCTGGGCGCCTCGGGCGGCCGGCTGCTCGGGACCCTGGCCAAGGTGCTGCGCGAGCGGCGACAGCGCTGGGGTGTCGCGGCCATCTGCGTCGGCGTGGGCCAGGCTCTCGCCGTGGTCCTGGAGAACGTGACCGACGAGGTGAGCCAGGGATGACCACGACCATCGCCGCCACGGCCGACGAGGCCGTGGCGGGCATCGAGGACGGCTCGACGGTCCTGGTGGGCGGATTCGGTCTGGCGGGCATGCCGTTCGACCTCATCGACGCCCTCATCCGGCAGGGCGCCGACGACCTGACCGTGGTGTCCAACAACGCCGGCAACGGGGACGTGGGCCTGGCCGCGCTGCTGAAGGCCGGCCGGGTGCGCAAGGTGATCTGCTCCTTCCCCCGGCAGAGCGACTCCTACGTCTTCGACGACCTGTACCGGGCCGGCCGGGTCGAGCTGGAGGTCGTACCGCAGGGCACCCTCGCCGAGCGGATGCGGGCCGCCGGGGCGGGCATCGGCGCCTTCTACAGCCCGGTCGGCGTCGGCACCCCGCTGGCGGAGGGCAAGGAGACCCGGGAGATCGACGGACACGTCCACGTCCTGGAGTACCCGATCAAGGGCGACGTGGCTTTGATCTCGGCGCACCGGGCGGACGGCATGGGCAATCTCGTCTACCGCAAGACCGCCCGGAACTTCGGTCCCGTCATGGCCACCGCGGCCGGCACGGTCATCGCCCAGGTCACCGAGATCGTGCCCGTCGGGGAGATCGACCCGGAGACCGTGGTCACCCCGGGCATCTACGTCGACCGCCTGGTGCGGGCCGAGGCCCGCCGGCTGACCGTGCAAGGAGCCCGCTGATGACGACCGCAGCCACCACCGTGGAGCACACCGACCGGGGCCCGCTCACCACCGACGAACTCGCCGCCCGCATCGCCCGCGACATTCCGGCCGGCTCGTACGTCAACCTGGGCATCGGGCAGCCGACCCGGATCGCCGAGCACCTGTCGCCGGACGCGGGGATCGTGCTGCACACCGAGAACGGCATGCTCGGCATGGGCCCGGCCGCGACCGGCGACGAGATCGACCCCGATCTCACCAACGCCGGGAAGGTGCCGGTCACGGAGCTGCCGGGGGCGGCGTACTTCCACCACGCCGACTCCTTCGCGATGATGCGCGGCGGTCACCTGGACGTGTGCGTCCTCGGGGCGTTTCAGGTGTCCCAGCACGGTGACCTGGCCAACTGGCATACCGGTGACCCCGACGCCATCCCCGCCGTGGGCGGTGCGATGGACCTCGCCGTCGGAGCACGGCAGGTCCTGGTGATGATGAAGCTGTTCACTCGGGACGGCGCCCCCAAGCTGGTCCCCGCGTGCACGTACCCGCTCACCGGGCCCGGTTGTGTCCACCGCGTCTACACCGACCACGGCGTCTTCGCCGTCGGCCCGGACGGGGTCCGGGTCCTGGAGACTTACGGTCTCACGGTGGCGGAACTGCGGGAGCGGCTCTCCGTGCAGGTGCACGCCTGAATCCCTTACGTCAGATAAAGATCACGTGTGGCGCGTAAAGCGCAAGTCCGGTGTGTGCGTTCGCCATGCAGAGACGGCGTTAGGATCTCGGGCATGGCGAACCTTCGTGAGGCACAGAAGCAGATGACCCGCCGTCTGCTGCTGGAGTCGGGACTCGAGCTGTTCAAGACGAAGGGGTACGCAGCCACCACGGTCGACGACATCGCGACCGCCGCGGGCACCACGCGCGTGACCTTCTACGCGTACTTCCCCTCGCGCAGTGACCTGATGAGGGCACTGATCGACGAGCAGCTCAACGAGGTACTGCAACGTGTCCGCTCTCCCGAACACGGTTCCACGGCGCGGGACCTGGTGGCCACCGTCGCCGAGGGGACGCCCGAGGCGATCATGGCGTGGCTGCGGCGGACCGCCGAGAGCTGGCCGGCCATCCGGCCGATCATCCGCATCGGCCGCGATGCCGCGGTGATCGACCCGGAACTCCCCGACCTGGTCGAGCGGTGGCTGGAGGAGGCCATCAGCGACATCGAGGACGGGCTGACTGCGGCCGGGCGCCTCGAACCCCACCAACGCCACTTCCGGGGCGTTCTCGCCATGTCCCAGCTCGACTACGTCGCCCAGCACTGGGACGGTGCCGACTGGAAGATCACGCGCGACCAGATGCTCGACGAGCTCGGTGCCAGCTGGGTGCGGCTGCTGAGCTGACCGGGGTCAGAGCCCCGCCGCGACGTCGAAGAGCAGCGCCCGGAGCCATTCGATGAAGTGCTGATCGGCCAGCCGGGGGTTCCAGACCATGTCGATCCCGAGTCCGGGCAGCGGGAAGGGGAACTCCTCGATCCGCAGGTCGGCGAGCGTGCGCATGGCGGCGGCGACCTGGTAGCGCAGGAGAGCGATGCCGCCGGCGCGGGCGACCAGGAAGGGCACCAGCAGGAAGTCGGAGCTCAGCTGGCCCACCCGGTAGGGGATGCCCTTGTCCTCCAGCACGGAGTAGGGAAAGACCCGCCGGTCGGTGTCGACGACGATGTGCGGCTGTGTCGTCAGGAGCTCGAGCGCGCCGGCGTCCGGTGGGGTGTCCGGGGAGGCCACGACCACACAGCGGTCGTTGTACAGGCGCTCGCGTGGATACGGCGAGAAGTGCCCCTCGGAGATCAGCACGACGTCGACGCCCTGATCGGTGAAGCTCGCCTCGGTCGGCACCGTGATCGTCCGCAGTCGCAGCGTGGCGTGCGGAGCGCGCTCGGTGACGAGCCGGGTCAGGCGGGGACCCACGACGAACGCCGTGCTGTTCGTCATGGCGACCGTGATGACCCGCCGGTCCGTCGCGGGGTCGAAGACGGGGAAGTTCACGATGCGTGCCGTCTGCTGCAGGGCGCTGCGCAGCGGCCCCACCAACTCCAGTGCGCGCGGGGTCAGCGTGACCCCGCTCCCTTGCCGGACGACGAGGTCGTCCCCCAGCATCCGCCGCATTCTCGTCAGGGCGTGGCTCATGGCCGGCTGGGACAGACCGACCCGCTCCGCGGCCCTGGTCACCGAACGCTCCTCGAGGAGCGCGAGGAGGGGCACCAGCAGGTTCAGGTTGACCGAGGCCAGCCGGTCCAGGCCCGAACCCGTGGTGCCCCGTTCCTCTGTGCTCATGCGCCGAACCCTACGTGGCCGCCCGGGTCGTCCGGCGCAGCCGGGGGATCGGGATCCGGTAGTTGAGCGCCACGGCGTCACCGGTGCCGTCCTCGTGCGCCCAGCGCATCAGCGCCGGACCGCCGCCGGGCCCTCCGTCGACGTACTCCGGCTCCCCTTCCACCGGCAGGTTGCCCACCGCCTTCAGGTTCAGTCCGAACTGCTCCGTCCAGAAGTACGGCTGGAACTGCAAAGGCGGAGCCTCGTCGCCGCGGACGAGTGCCCGCGCCGCGACCTTCGCCTGCTCGACCGCGCTGCTCCACAGAGGGATGCGGCGCAGGCCCTGCGGGGTGGGGAAGGCCGCGAGATCGCCGACAGCCGCCACGTCGGGGCGGACGAGACCGCGCTCGTCGACCGGGATGGCGCCCGTGGCGGTGAGTCCCGAGTCGGCGAGCCACTCCGTGTTGGGAACGTCGCCGGCGGCGGTCAGGATCACCTCGGCCTCGAGAACCCCGCCCTCGTCGAGAACGACCCGGGTGCTTCCGTCGCTCCCCTTGAGCCGGGCCGCCGCGGTCTCCACGATGGTGAGCCCCTGGCCCAGCGCGGCCTTGACGAACACGTCGGCGAGATACGGGCCGAGCTGGAGAATCAGCGGCGTGCCCTGGGAGACGAGCGTGACCTCGCAGCCGGCGGCCAGACATCCGGACGCGATCTCCATGCCGAGTGGGCCGCCGCCCACCACGACGACCGACGGCCCGGCCGCCAGCCGGCCGCGCAGGGACAGCGCGTCGTCGAGCCCGCGCAGGGTGACTTCCCCGGGCAGATCGGAGAGACGTCGCGCCCGGGAACCGGTGGCCAGTACGACGCGGTCGTACGGCAGGGCCGTACCGTCGTCGAGCGAGACGAGCCGGCGGTCGAGGTCGAGGCCGGTCGCCCGCACGCCGAGCAGCTCGCGCGCCCCGTGGCCGGCCGGCGGCAGTTCGTGCGACGACATGTCGTCACCGTCGAGCAGGAGCGCCTTCGACAGGGCCGGGCGGCTGTATGCCGGGTGCCGTTCGTCGCCGACGATGGTCAGCTCGCCGTCGAAGCCGGCCTCGCGGAGGGTGTCGGCCGCGGTGAGCCCGGCGATCCCGTTGCCCACGACGACGACGCGCTTCAGGGTGCCGGTGCTCATACGACCCTCAGCGCCGCGACCGGACACACACGGACGGCGGCGTTCGCCAGGGCGGCGTCGGCCTCAGCGACCTCCTCGCGGTCCAGGACCAGTTCGCCCTCGTCGTCGAGGTGCATGAGCTGCGGCGCGGCCTCCTCGCACAGGCCGTGGCCCTCACAGCGGGGGCGGTCAAGGACGATCTTCATGCGCGATCACCTCCAGGACGGGGAGCTCCTCGATGCTCCGGGTGGTGTTGCTGGGGACGCGGACCTCGGGTCCGGCGACGAGGCGCTCGACACGCCGGGAGAGCGCCCCGATCACGGCGTGGGCCTCCAGGCGGGCGAGCCCCTGGCCGGCGCAGCCGTGCGGGCCGTAGCCGAACGACAGGTGGTCGACCGGATTGCGCTCGACGAGGAAGGCGTCCGGGTTCTCGTAGTGCCGGGGGTCGCGGTTGCCGGCGCCGAACAGGATCGCGACCTGTGCGCCCGCCGGGACGTCCGCTCCTTCGATCGTGACGTCCTTCGTGACGCGCCGGCCCCAGGCGTGGACGGGAGCCCAGAAGCGCAGCACCTCGTTGAACGCCGCGGGGACCAGCGACGGGTTCTCGCGGACCAGGGAGAGCTGGTCGGGATGCCGGGCGAAGAGGGCGACGATGTTTCCGATCGCCGCGATGGTGGTGTCGACGCCGGCCCCGAGGTACTGGTGGATGATGTGGCCGGCCGTGTCCGCCGGGATGGCGCCGCGGGCCTCGGCCTCGAAGATGCCGCGGCCCACGGACCCTTCCGCGAGGTCGTCGGCCTTGACCTGGGAGCACCAGGCGTAGAGCTCGCCGGCGATGGGGAAGTTCTCGGCCGTGCGCTGGTTCATGGGGCCGAGGACCTGCATGGCGGCCTGTCCCCAGCGGAGCATGTTGTCGCGCACGTGACCGGTGAAGCCGATCAGGTCCGCGACGACCTCCAGCGGGAAGGCCCGGGCGAGCGCGTCGATGGCCTCGAAGGAGCCCTTCTCGACGAGCTCGGCGACGAGGGCGTCCGCCTTCGCCTCGATCCCGGCCTTGAGACCGCGCAGCGCACGCGGGGAGAGGTTCTCGGTGAGTGTGGCGCGCAGTTGGGTGTGCACGGGCGGGTCGGACGCGAGCGAGGTGCCGGTGAGCGCCTCGTTGGCCATCGGATTGAACGCGATCGAGGCCGAGGAGAACGACTCCCAGTCGGCGAGGGCGCCACGGACGACGTCGTACCGCGTCAGCGCGTAGACGTCGTTCTCCGGAAGATGGACGACGGGGCCCCGTTCCCGGAGTTCGGCGTAGACGGGGTAGGGGTCGAGGACGACTTCGTCGGCGAAGAGGTCGACGTCGGAGGTAGGCGGGGTGCTCATGCCCCACAGTGAAGTGTCCGACCTCATATCGAACAAGTGAATGTTTTATATGCCTTCGCATGCACTCTGTGCATGTGTCATGCACTCGACAGCTCTTGCGCGCAAGGCGGGTAGGTCGGGTTCGCGCAACCCTTGGCGAATTGTTTTTTCGTGGCGTTCATTTCCTTGACGGCATGTAAAGCGAATGGCTACCGTGACCGCAGCCACAGGGTGCGCAGGCACCCCACACCGGACATGTGAGGCAAGGCATGAGCGTCGAAAGCAACACCGTGAACACCGTCCTGGGCCCGGTGCCGACCGCCGAGCTGGGTGTCGTCTCGGTCCATGAGGCGCTGCTGTCGGTGGTGCCCGGCGCCGAGCACGCCTTCGACATCACCATCGACCGCGCCGAGATCTTCGAGACCCTCGCCGCGAAGCTGAAGGACTTCCGCGCCCACGGCGGCGGCACGATCGTCGACAGCACCGGCATGTTCCATGGCCGGGACGTCCGGCTGTACGAGACCCTCGCTCGCACGACCGGCGTGCACATCGTCGCGTCGACGGGTCAGGGACCCGAGGAGTTGCTCGGCGGTTACTTCCTCACGCCGCAGACCAACCCGCCGACGCCGTGGCCGGCCGAGAAGTTCGCCGACCTCTTCACCAAGGAGGTCACCGAGGGCATGGTGGTCCCGCGAGTGGAGCGCCGCGGCGCGGCGGGCCTGGTGGCCACCACCGCGACCCGCGAGGGCATGACCGCGACCGACGAGAGCCTGTTCCGGGGTGCGGCCCGGACCGCTCTGAGCACCGGCGTCGCGGTCTCCGTCCGCTACGGGAGCGACGCCCTGCACGACCTGGACGTCGTCCTGGACGAGAAGCTGGCGGCCGACCGTGTCGTCGTCGGCGGACTCGACCGCAAGGACGCCATCGCCGCCGGAGCACCCCTGGAGGTCGCCCGGCGAGGCGCCTACGTCGCCCTCGACCACGTCGGCGTGGAGGACGGGGAACACGTCACCGACGCCGAGCGTGCCGCTCTGGTCGCCGACCTGGTGAAGGCCGGCTTCGCCGACCGGATCCTGCTGTCGAGCAGCGCGACCGGCGTGGCGAAGGGACACTCCGGCAACGACCTGCCGTACAGCCATGTCCTGACCACCTTCGTCCCGCTCCTGAAGACACAGGGTCTCAGCGACGAGGACGCGCGGCGGATTCTCGTGGAGAACCCGCGCGACCTGCTGTCGGTGCGCTGAGCGCGCCGGCACGAACGACCATCAAGTCTCTTACTCAAAGGTGAGTGTTGTGTCGAGAGTGAACACGGTCCTGGGCCCGGTCCCGGCCGAGGAGCTGGGACTCGTGGCCGTCCACGAGCACATCGGGTACGGCATGCCCGGCTCCGAACTGGACACCAAGTGGTGGAAGACCCCCGAGCAGCGGTACGAGGAGACCGTCCCGAAGCTGCGCGCGTTCCACGAGTACGGCGGCGGCACCTTCGTCGACGCGACCGGCATCTGCAACGGCCGTGACGTCGACTACTACAAGTCGCTGTCCGCGAAGACCGGCGTCCACATCGTCGCCTGCACCGGCTTCGTCGGGGGCGACACCGCCCTGCCGCACTTCGCGAACGCCGACGTGGACTACCTGATGCGGCAGTTCGTCCACGAGATCACCGTCGGCATCGGCAGCACCGGCGGCCTCGCCGGTGTCATCAAGGTCGGTGTCAGCCGCGGCGGCCGCATGACGGACCTGGACAAGCGGATCTACCGCGCCGCGGCCCGCGCCTCGCTCACCACGGGCGTGCCGATCCTGACCCACCTCGCGATCGACGCCGAGAACGCGATCGCCATCTTCGACGAGGAGGGCCTGGCGCTGGACCGCGTCCTGTTCGGGCACGTCGACGACGGCGTGAACGCCGACAAGACGCGCGACGTCTGGATCGCGGAGAAGGGCGGCCGCATCGGCTTCGACACCTTCGGCTACGAGACCGAGCTGCCCGACCCGCCGTTCTGGGCCCGACCCCGCAAGGAGCGGCTGGACCACTTCCTGCGGTTCATCGACGGGGGCCGGCGGCTGAAGCAGGTCCTCGCCTCCGCCGACGCCAACTGCAGCCCGCTGGGCTGGCCGGGCGTCAAGGGCCACACCGTCAACTACGTCTTCGAGGACCTCATCCCGGACCTCCGCGCCGCCGGTCTCGACGAGGCCGCCATCAAGACGATCTTCGTCGACAACCCCGCCGACTTCCTCACCCTTCAGAAGTAAAGAGAGAACCACCATGCAGTCCTCAGACCTGAAGAACCTGAAGATCGCCATCGTCGGAGCGGGGTACGGCGGCGCGGCGGCGGCCAAGGCCCTGAGCCTGCTCGGCGCCGAGGTCGACGTCTACGAGCAGGCCAACCAGATCCGGGAGGTGGGCGCCGGTATCGGTCTGCGTCCCGTCACCATGAACCGCTTCCGCCAGTGGGGGATCTTCGACGCGATCGCGAAGGTGACCTCGCCGAGCGAGTACTTCGAGATCCTCACGGCCACCGGTGACCCGATCATGAAAGAGACATGGCCGGCCGACGGCGAGCAGACCCATACCCACCTGATCCACCGCGGCGACTTCATCGACGCGCTTCTGGGCGTCCTCCCCGAGGGCATGGTGCACCTCGGCCACAAGCTCGAGAGCATCGAGGACAAGGGAGACAGCTCCGTCCTCACCTTCGCGGGCGGCAAGACCGTCGAGGCCGACCTGGTCGTCGGCGCCGACGGCATCAAGTCGGTGGTGCGGGGGCAGCTGTTCGGCGAGAAGGGCCCGGTGTTCTCGGGCGAGCACGCCTACCGCGCGGTCATCCCCGTCGACGCCGCCCACGGGATGGTCGTCGACGACAACCTCCGGATGTACATCGGCAAGGGCACGAAGATCTACCTGCTGCCGCTGCGCCACCGGGGCCAGGTGTCGTTCGACATCACCGCCCTCTGCCCGGACGGCACCTGGAACCCCCAGGTCACGAAGGACGACATGCTGAAGACGGTGGAGGGCTTCGACGAGCGCCTCGTGAGCATCACGCGCGACCTCGACATGGACACCGTGAACATCCGCGCCGTCTACGACATCGACCCGGTCGACACGTGGCACTCCGACTCCGTCGTCCTCGTCGGCGACGCGGCCCACTCGATGCTGCACCACCAGGGCCAGGGCGCCAACTCGGCCATCGAGGACGGCGGCGCGCTCGCCGACGCCCTGCGGCAGGCGGACTCCGTGAAGGAGGCGCTGGCCCTGTACCAGGCCACCCGCAAGCCGGTGACCGACGAGCTGCAGCGCATCTCGCGCCAGGGGTGGACCGAGGACGAGATCAACGACGTCTTCCCCGGCCAGAAGCCCGCCGCTGCCGGGCAGGAGTGACACCGTGACGCTGCATCCCGAGATCGCCGAATTCATCGCGAGCCTGCCCGCCCCGCCCGAGGGCCCGCTCGACCCGGTCGCCATGCGCGCCGCGGACGAGGCGCACGTCGCCCCCCTGGAGGAGCGCCTGCCGCTCCACGCGGTCGACGACGTGACGGCGAAGACGGCCACCGGCGAGGTACCGGTACGGATCTACACCCCCGTCGAGGCCGACAGCGACGGCGTGCTCGTCTACTTCCACGGCGGCGCGTTCTTCCTCGGCAGCCTGGAGACCCACGACCACGTCGCGCGCTCACTGGCCAAGGAGACCGGGCTCAAGGTCGTCTCCGTCGGCTACCGCTTGGCACCCGAGGCGGCCTTCCCGGCCGGTCTCGACGACTGCTACGCGGTCGTGCGCTGGGTCGCCGAGGAGGATACGGACCTGGCCTGGGACGGTACGACCCTCGCCGTCGCCGGTGACAGCTCCGGCGGCACCTTCGCCGCCGCGGTCGCCGCCAGGGCGCACGACGACGGCTTCGACCGGATCACCCACCAGATCCTCTACTATCCCTCGCTCGACCTGGACTTCGACGTCGACCGCTACCCGTCGCTGCGGGAGAACGCGGTGGGCTACGGCCTGGAGACGGCGGGGCTGAAGCCCTTCAACGCCTTCTACCTCGACAGCGGCGCCGACCCCGCGGACCCGCTGGTGTCGCCGATCAAGCGGACCGACCTCACCGGTCTGCCGCCCGCGCTCGTCGTCACCGCCGAGCACGACCCGATGCGCGACGAGGGCGAGCTGTACGGCGAGCGGCTGCGCGAAGCCGGTGTGGAAGCGACGGTGAGCCGGTACGAGGGAGCAGGCCACGGGTTCGTCCAGCACTTCTCCTGGATCCCGGAGTACCACGCGGTCTTCACGCAGACACGCGACTTCCTCGGCCGCAGCTGACCGGCCGGCCCGTGCACGAGCGGAGTAGGAAAGCATGACGCACCCAGTCACCGTCCACCCCCTGGTCTCGCCCTGGGGCCGGTTCGGTCTCTACAGCTTCTTCATCGACGCACCCGAGCCGGCGATCGTCGACACCGGCATCGCCTCGTCGCCCGCCGAAGGGATGGCTCCCGCGCTCGAGGCCATCGGACGCCGCATCGAGGACGTGCGCTGGATCCTGCTGACCCACGGTCACATCGACCACGTCGGCGGAGCGCACGCCCTGTGGGAGCTCACCGGGCGGCGCGCCCAGGTGGTCATCCACGAGGCCGACGCACCGATGCTCCGCTCGCGCCGGGCCCACGTCGAGGAGTACCTCGCGGGACGCGGCCGGTACCTGGACGACCCCGAGGGCGATGCGAAGGTGACGGCCGCCACGGAGGCCGTCATCTCCGGCGAGATGGAGCCCTCCCTGCTGGTCAAGGGCGGCGAGACCCTCTCCCTCGGCGGTGATGTCACCGTGTCGGTGCATTCCGTACCGGGCCACACACCCGGATCGGTCGCCTACGTCGTCGACGGACAGCGCTCGGTGTTCACCGGAGACGCCGTCCAGGTCCACGGGGCGGCGAACGGCTTCCCGGGCTACACGGACCCGGTCGCCTACCGCGCCGGCCTGGAGTACCTGCGGGACGAGATCCGCCCGCAGCACCTGTACCTGGGGCACCCCTACCGCCGCGTCGACGGCACACCGTACGGCGTCGAGCTCGACGAGGCGCAGGCCCGGGAGGCGATCACCCAGAGCCTGGACATCGAGGCCCGTGTCGCCGCGGCCGCCTGCGGATGCCTGGAGGCGGGCCTGCGGGAGACGGATTCGCCGTACTCGCCGTTCGCCCGCGCCGCCGAGGAGCTCGGCTACACCGGGGACCCCGCGCTCGAGCCATCGCCGTTCTTCACCTCCATGGCCGGCTACCGCACGCACCTCGAACAGAACGCGTAACACAGGAGCTTCACACCCATGACTGACCTTCACACGATCCGCGCGGGCGAGCAGTCGATCGCCGTCCGCAAGGATCTCCAGGTGCCGATGCGCGACGGCGTCACGCTGGTGGCCGACGCGTACAGCGGTGTGGACGACACACCGCGGCCCGCGCTGGTGGCCCTGAGCCCGTACGGCAAGGAGCTCCAGGCCCTGGCCCTGACGACCCCGCCGCAGCGCCGGCCGAGCCCCATGTGGGACGGCTGCATCGAGGCCGGCGACATCGCGCGCGTCGTCCAGGAGGGCTACGTCCACGTCATCGGCGACCTGCGCGGCTCCGGCGCCTCCGAGGGCGAGCACATCGGCAACTACAACGCCGGTGGCGTCTCGCTCGGCCAGGACGCGTACGACTTCATCGAGTGGGTCGCCGCGCAGCCGTGGTGCGACGGCAACGTCGGCATGATCGGCATCTCCTACTTCGGCTCGATGCAGGTGCTGGCGGCGGCCGAGCGTCCGCCGAGCCTCAAGGCCATCTTCGTCAGCGGCGGCCACTACGACTTCTACGAGACCACCTACCACGGCGGCGTCATGTGGTTCATGCCGCGCGCCGCCCGTGAAGGGCGCGGCGGCGACTCCGGCTGGGCCTTCACCGACGGCGTCAAGTCCCGCATGCTCGAGACCTGCTCGCCCGAAGAGATCAAGAAGCGGGTCGCCAAGCGCCTGCAGGACCCGGACGTGGCCGCCTGGCCCAACCTGGTCCACGTGCTGAACTACCCGAAGAACCACGAGGCCTGGTTCGACATCGTGATGAACGAGGTCGACGGCGAGTGGTACGAGGAGCGCAACCCCGTCACCCTGGCGCCGAACATCGACATCCCGGTCTGGCTCCAGATCGATCAGGGCCGCGGCTGGACGATGGACGGCACCATCGAGGTCTTCAACCGCCTCAAGGGCCCCAAGAAGCTGGACATCGGCCCGTACCCGCCCATGCAGTCGCGCCCCTTCATCGAAGAGCACGACAAGATGTTCCGCTGGTACGACTACTGGATCAAGGGCATCGACAACGGGATCATGGACGAGCCCGCCGTCACCGTGCACGTCGAGGGCTCACGCCAGTACGTCACCGGGGCCCAGTGGCCGCCGAAGGACGTGGAGCACAAGCCGCTCTACCTCCGCCCGCGCCACAAGCTCTCCTTCGAGCCCGAGCCCATGGGCGCCGAGCACGCCGTCCCCGACGGCTTCTACCAGGCGCCGCTCACGGTCACCGACAAGGTGGAGATGCTCAGCTGGAGCACCGAGCCGTTCACCGAGCCCACCGAGATGATCGGCCAGGGCGCGGCGCACCTCTTCGCGGAGATCGACCAGCCCGACACCAACTTCATCCTGCGCATGTGGGACGAGGCCGCGGGCGGCAAGCGACAGCTCATCACGACCGCCTACCTCAAGGCCTCCCACCGTGAGCTCGACGAGGGGCGCACCACCGAGGGCGACCCCTACCACCCGCACACCCGCGCGGTGCCGGTCGAGCCGGGGAAGATCGAGGAGTACGTGCTGCGCGTCTACCCGTTCGCGGCGACGTTCCTGCCGGGCCACAAGCTGGTCGTGGAGCTCTCCAACGACGAGCCGCTGGCCGACGCGCACAACGCGCTGCTGCCGCCGGACGCCTTCCACCTGCCGGTGGGCCGCCCCGTCACCCACAAGATCTACCGCGACGCCGCACACCCCTCCCGGCTCGTGCTGCCGTTCACGACGGTCACAGCGCCGGACGCGACGCGATCGGGCTCTGCGCGCAACGAAGGCGGAGACCGGCGCAGCGGCTCCTGACGAGCCCGACGCCGACCGGGGGACCGCCGGACCCCCGGCGTCCGGCCTCGCCTTTCCGCCTGGCCGGCGTCCGGACCTTCGCGCTCCCGGGCGCGTCGTCCCGGCCGCCGGCCAAGCAGCGGTCCGCCATGCCGGATCCGGCCGGCCGGCCGATCCGGTCCGCGGTGGACCGGCCGCTGTGTCGCCATGCACCACCCCGGCCCGCGTGCTCCGCGGACATCCGATCCCGCACCCACCCATGCCTTCTGCGCCCACGCGGCCGTGACCGCAGGCGATCCGACCTGCGGCCGGGTGTCGTCGCGGAACGTCACTGTCCCTGGCCGTCTGCCCGTGCCGTGGAGACACCGAGTCACTAGGCTCGTCATCGTGTCCACCGTGTGTGTGATGTCGGCTTCCCTGATCCCGGCCGGAATCGCGGTCGCGACGCGCTATCTCGACCTTGCCGGTGTCTTCTCGTGCGCGCTGCTGGGGGGCGCCGTGGCCCGCACGGTCGGCCTGGACCTGTTCGGGTTCCTGGTGGTGGGCATCATCTCCGGTCTGGGCGGAGGCATGATCAGGGACGTGCTGCTGCAGCACGGCACACCGGTCGCGCTGACCGACTACGCCTACCTGCCGACCGCCGTCGCCGGTTCCGTGGTGGTCTTCCTCATCAAGATCAGCGAGGCGTCCTGGACCCGGCTTTTCACCGCCCTCGACGCCGCCGTCCTCGGATTCTGGGCGGTCACCGGGGTCAACAAGACGCTCGCCGTGGGGCTGGGATGGCTTCCGGCCATCCTCCTGGGCACCGTGACCGCCGTCGGCGGCGGCGCCCTGCGCGATGTCGTCCTCGGCCGGGTGCCGGCTGTCTTCGGGGGCAACGGTCTGTACGCCACCGTCGCCGTCGCGGTCGCCGGAGTCACGGTGATCTGCGTGTACCTCGGCGTGCCGGCGATCGGCGCCGGCCTGGGCATCACACTGGCCCTGGCCTTCCGGCTCACTGCTGTGCGGCTCGGCTGGAACCTGCCCAACAGCCTGGACTGGCAGCCCCGGTCCAGGATGGCCGCGACGCGGCGGCACGGCACCGGCACTGCCGCCCGAAACGGGAAAGAAGAGCAGTCCCACCCGCGCAAGGAGACGTCGTGACCGACCGAAACCGCGCAGTGCTGTCCGGCCTCACCGGTATCCGCTCCGATCTTGAGGACCTTTACCGGGATCTGCACAGGCATCCCGAACTCGGCCTGCGGGAGCACCGCACGGCGAAGAAGGCGTCCGACGCTCTGCGGGATCTCGGGTACGAGGTCACCGACGGCATCGGGGGCACGGGCGTGATCGGCGTGCTGGCCAACGGCGACGGACCCACCGTCATGGCCCGCGCGGACATGGACGCCCTCCCGGTACGCGAGCAGACCGGTCTGCCCTACGCCTCCACCGTGACCCTGACAGGTCCCGACGGCACCGAGCAGCCGGTCATGCACGCCTGCGGGCACGATGTGCACGTGACCGCTCTGATCGGCTGCGCACAGCTGATGGCGCAGGCCACGGACGCCTGGCGCGGTACCTTCGTGGCGCTCTTCCAGCCCTCGGAGGAGAACGGCGACGGCGCCCGTGCCATGATCGACGACAGTCTCACGGCAAGGGCGCCCCGGCCCGACGTGGTACTCGCCCAGCACGTCCTGCCCTATCCGGCGGGCTACGTCGGCACCCGTCCGGGATCGTTCCTGTCGGCCGCGGACAGCCTGCGCATCACTGTCCACGGCCGAGGAGCGCACGGCTCCATGCCCCAGGCCGCGGTCGACCCCGTGGTGATGGCCGCCATGATCGTCGTGCGCCTGCAGACCATCGTCTCCCGGGAACTCGCCGCCACCACCCCCGCCGTCGTCACCGTGGGCAGTATCCACGCCGGCACCGGTCCCAACGTCATCCCCGACAGCGCCGTCGTCGAGCTCAACGTCCGTACCTACGACGATGCCACGCGCAGCCAGGTCCTGAAGGCGATCGAGCGCATCGTCCGGACCGAGAGCGAGGCGTCCGGGTCGCCGAAGGCACCCGAGATCGAGCGAACGGCCGCCTTCCCGCCCACCGTCAACGACGAGGAAGCGACCCGGCGCGTCGCCGAGGCGTTCGCCGCCCACTTCGGCGACGACGCACACACCATCGACCTGCAGACCGCCAGCGAGGACATGAGCGAGATCCCCAAAGCGTTCGGCGCGCCGTTCACCTATTGGGGCATCGGAGGCATCGACGCCGGCCTGTATGCCGAGGCCGCCAAGAAGGGCACCATCGCCCAGGACGTCCCGGTCAACCACAGCCCTGCCTTCGCCCCCGTCGTCCAACCGACCCTGGACACCGGCGTCAGCGCCATGACGGTGGCTGCCCTAGCCTGGCTCGGCGGCTGACCGGATCTCTTGAGCGCTAGCCCCGTTCTTCAGGATGGGGTTAGCTCATCCTTGGCGCGTAGCCGCGTAGCGGCGGAGTTCTCTGCGTTGTCAGTGGTGTGCACTATGTTGATCGCACCAGTTGAAGGGGGGTGTTCTCATGCTGTCCGGTCGCCGCTACCTGCTCGACCTGTCGCCTGAACAAGAGGCGATGTGCGAGGAGTTCGGCGCTATCTGCCGGTCGGTGTGGAATACAGCGCTGGAGCAGCGTCGGGAATACCGGCGGCGCGGGGCGTGGATGAACTACGCGCCGCAGTGCGCCGAGTTGGCCGACGCCAAGTGTGAGCATCCGTGGTTGAAGGCGGCACCGTCGCACGCGTTGCAGCAGACGCTCAAGGATTTGGACCGGGCCTGCCGGGATCACGGCACGTTCCAGGTGCGGTGGCGGTCGAAGGCACGTTGGTCGCCGTCGTTCCGGTTCCCCGACGCCCAGCAGATCAGCGTGGAGCGGCTGGGGCGCAAGTGGGGCCGGGTCAGGCTGCCGAAGCTGGGCTGGGTCCGCTTTCGCTGGTCCCGCCCCCTCGGTGGTGAGATCCGTTCCGCGACCGTGTCCCGCAAGGGCGGCCGGTGGTTTGTGTCGTTCCTCGTGGACGACCAGGCCGCCACTCCCGCGCAGCACGCCATGCCCGGTACCGCTGTGGGCATCGACCGGGGGGTCAAGACCGCCGTCGTCACCTCGGACGGCGACTTTTACGGCCGGCCGTTCATCACGGCCGGCGAGACCGGCCGGTACCGGCGTCTGCAACAGCGCCTCGCCCGGTCGAAGCGCGGCAGCGCGAACCGGCACAAGACGATCACGGCCATGGGTCGCATCATGTCCCGGGTGTCGGACCGGCGTGGGGACTTCTGCGCGCAGATTGCCGCCCGGATCGTCGCGAAGAACGCCCTGGTGGTCCTCGAAGACCTGCGGATCAAGAACATGTCCGCCAGCGCGTGTGGCACCGTGGCCGAGCCCGGCCGGAGCGTGCGTCAGAAGGCCGGGCTCAACCGGGCCATCCTGGACAAGGGGTGGCACCGCCTCGAACTTGCCCTTACCAATGCCGCCCGGTGCACGGGCACGCGCGTGGTGAAGGTCAACCCCGCGTACACGTCGCAGCGGTGCTCCGCCTGCGGCTTCGTCACGGAAGGAAACCGCGAGAGCCAAGCGGTCTTCCGGTGCAAAGCCGCAGGCTGCGGACACCGCGACCATGCCGACGTGAACGCCGCGAAGAACATCAAGGCCGCAGGACATGCGGTCTCAGCCTGTGGAGACCTTGGCACCAGCCGGTCCGTGAAGCAGGAACCCGTAAGCCGGGCGACCGGCCGAACCCCCTCGTAGGGGAATCCCCGGGCTTCAGCCCGGGGAGGAAGTCAAGTGAAGGCACTTCCAGCGAGCCGTCGCTGAGGCGACCGCTACCTGTCAACCCGTCGGCGCTGCGGTCCCGGAACGTGGTGCGGAGAAGGCCGGCTTGCGGGTGCTGACGAGCTGTGGAGTGCGTGGCGTTCCTTGAACCGGCCGCTAACTGCGAATCGCAAACTGTCGATGGGGGTCCCGGTCGAAAACACCCGGTCCGACGGCGCGGGCGGTGTTGCGGTCGATCAGCACGATCTCTCTGCAGACGCCTCCGCGTTCGACGAGGGACAGGACCGCGTGACGCTGCGCCTGCTGCTCGGCATCGACCCCGACGCCGACTACCCGGAGATTCACATCCCCCTACCACCCGGGGCCGTGCTCGCCCTGTACTCCGACGGAGTCATCCAAGCTCCCGGCATCGACTTCGAGGACGCCACCGCCCACCTCGTTGCCCATGGCTTGCACAGGCGCGATTTCCGGCAAGGGCAGGACCCCTCCCCGGAGGAGACGCAAACCACCGCCGATGCCTCTCTGTTGGCACCAGCCAGCGCGGTCGGGTGACGCCACATCACCCGCCCGAGCGACCCACGCGATGACCAACGAAACGTCGAAAGTGGAGAGTTCGTCACCGCACCAGGCAGGGGCGTTTGCTGTCGAAGGCCCAGTCCTTTACCAGGTAGCGCATCCCGGCGGCGTCGTCACGGCCCGACAGCCGCTTCTCCAGGTAGAGCTCGTGGGCGGCGAGCAGTCTGTCCACGTCGAGCTCGATACCGAGTCCGGGTGTGTCATCGACAGCGATCTCCCCGTCGGTGATCTGCGGGGGCCGGACCGTGAGGCGTTCCAGGCCCTCCTGCCAGATCCAGTGAGTGTCCAGCGCGTTGTAGTCACCGGGGACGGCGGCTCCGCAGTGCGCCATCATGGCGAGTGAGATGTCGAAGTGGTTGTTGGAGTGGCACCCCCAGGTCATGCCTGTGTCGTGGCACAGCTGGGCCACCCGCACCGACCCCTGCATGGTCCAGAAGTGAGGGTCCGCGAGAGGGATGTCGACCGACCGCAGCGCCAGTGCGTGGGTGAGCTGGCGCCAGTCGGTCGCGATCATGTTGGTCGCGGTGGGCAGTCCGGTGGCCCGGCGGAATTCCGCGAGGATCTCCCGGCCCGAGTAGCCGCCCTCGGCTCCGCAGGGATCCTCGGCGTAGGTGAGCGTGCCGGCCAGTGGCCTGCACAGCTCGACGGCTTCGCGCAGGGACCAGGCCCCGTTGGGGTCGAGAGTGATCCGCGCGTCGGGGAAGCGTTCCTTCAGTGCCTGTACCGCCTTGACCTCCTCAACGCCCGGCAGGACGCCGCCCTTGAGCTTGAAGTCGCAAAAGCCGTAGCGCGCGTACGTCGCCTCGGCCTGCCGGACGATCGCCTCCGGAGTCAGCGCCTCCTGGCGGCGGATCCGGTACCACTCCACGTCGGAGCCCTCTTCACGGACGTAGTCCAGATCGGTCCGATCGGGGTCGCCGACGTAGAAGAGGTAGCCCAGGACCCGTACGGAGTCGCGCTGCCGGCCGTCGCCGAGCAGCGCGGCGACGGGGACCTCCAGATGCCTGCCCAGCAGGTCCAGCAGCGCCGATTCGACGGCCGTGACGACATGCACGGCGGTGCGCAGGTCGAAGGTCTGCTCGCCCCGTCCGTGATCGTCACGTCCGCCGAATCTCTCCCTCACGGACCGCAGGACGCGTTTGTAGTCGCCCAGCCGTGCGCCGACGACGAGGCACTCGGCTTCACGCAGCGTCCGGGTGATCTCCTCACCGCCCGGAACCTCGCCCAGTCCCGTCCGGCCGTCCGAGTCCTCGAGGACGAGGACGTTACGGGTGAAGTACGGGGCGTGCGCGCCGGAGAGGTTCAGCAGCATGGAGTCACGGCCTGCCACCGGGTACACGGAGAAGCGGGTGACGACAGGCTGGCTCATGTGGTGAATCCTTCGTTGCTAGGTGGTTGGGCGTGGGGGAAACTGCCGCGCGGGCGGGGCGCCGCTCGTGGAGTGCCGCGGCGCCCGCTCACGGGTGAGGGCGTCCACTCACAGATTGAGGACGTCCAGGACACGTTCCATGGCCAGGACGCCGCCCAGGCCGAGGATCGCGAGGACGGTCGTGTAGGTGGTACGGACCTTGATCGCGTCGATGACCGACAGGTTGAAGTACTCCTTGAACATCCAGAAGCCCGGGTCGTTGACGTGCGAGAAGGCGATCGAGCCGCAGGAGACGGCGAGCACCATGATTTCGGCGTGGATCCCGCTGCCCGCGACCAGCGGCAGCGCGACACCGGACGCCGTGACGACGGCGACCGTCGCCGAGCCGAGCGCCACCCTGAGGATCACGGCGATGAGCCAGGCCAGGATGATCGGCGAGACGGACCAGCCCGAGGTCGCCTGCTTGATGTAGTCCGAGATCCCGCCGTCCACGAGGACCTGTTTGAAGGCGCCGCCGGCCCCGATCACCAGCAGGATCATCGCCATCGCCTGCGCCGCTCCCCGGCACGAGGCACTGACCTCCTCCAGGCTCCGGCCGATGCGCGGTCCGAAGGCCCAGACCGCGACGAGCAGTGTCAGCAGCAGCGCGATCGGCGCCGAGCCGACGAAGTTGATGAAGTGCATCATCGCGGTGTCCGCAGAGGTGACCATGTCGGTCACCGCCGCGCCCGCGATCAGCACCACGGGCAGGAGGGCGACCGACAGCGACCAGGCGGTGCTCGGCATCTCCTCCTCTTCGAAGGTGCGGTCGCTCACCAGGCCCGTGGGCACGGACGGGTTCATCGCCCGGACGAACGGCAGCCTCGGCCATACCAGGGCGATGAGCGCGCCGGCCGGGACGGCGATGAACAGGCCGTAGAACAAGGTCAGTCCGACCGAGGCGTGGAAGGTCGCGGCCACCGCGGTCGGGCCCGGGTGCGGGGGCAGGAAGCTGTGCATGGTGGACAGCGCGATGGACATCGGCAGTCCGACCCAGAGCAGGTTCGAGCGGGTGACCCGCACGAGCGTGAAGGCGACGGGCACGATGATGACGAAGGCGACCTCGTAGAACATCGTGACGCCGATGAGCATGGCCGTCAGCACCATGGCTACCTGCACCCAGCGCGGACCGCAGACGGCGAGCAGTTTGGTCGCTATGCGCTGGGCGGCGCCCGAGTCCCCCATGACACGGCCGACCATCGCGCCGAGCCCGATGGTGAGCATCGTGTCGCCGATCTGGCCGCCGATGCCCTCGGAGAGGATGTCCGGGATGTCCGCGACCGGGATCCCTCGCACCAGGGCAACGCCGACGGCCACGAGGAGGAGGGAGGCGAAGCCGTTCAGTCTGAGCTTCGTCATGAGGAAGAGCAGGACCAGAACGCTGATCCCGACGACGACAAGTGGCATGAATCAGTTCTCCTTTGAACTGTGCTGTCGGCTGTCTTCCGGCTGTTGGGCTTCCGCCCGGGGTCAGTGCTCGGCGCCGACCAGGTCCAGACCGTTGTCCAGGAGATCGCGGAGGGCGGCGAGGTCGTCCGGGCCGGGGTCGGTGAGCGGGGCGCGTACGGGGCCCACGGGCAGTCCGCGCAGCCGGGCCGCCGCCTTGACCAGCGAGACGGCGTAACCGGGCCTGCGGTCGCGCAGTTCGACGAGCGGGACGTAGAAGCCGCGCAGCAACTCGTCCATCCGGTCCGAATCGTTCTTGTGAAAGGCCTCGAAGAAGGCGCGTGCGATTTCCGGGGCGAAGGCGTGGACGGCCGACGAATAGGCGCGCACGCCCATACCGGCGTACGCACGGGCCTGGACCTCGGCCGTGGCGGCGCCGTTGAAGAAGAGGAAGTCGTCGGGCGCGGCCAGGGTGAGTCGCTGCAGGCGGTCGAGGTCGCTGTGACCGTCCTTCAGGCCGATGACGGTCGGGATCCGGGCGATGTCGCGCAGGCTGTCGGCGGTGAAGGCGACCTGGTCGCGCTGGTAGGCGATCAGGGGCAACCGGGTGCCGTCGGCGATCCTGCGCAGCTGCTCTACGAGGCCGTCCTGGGGTGCCTGGATCAGATAGTGCGGGAGGACGAGCGCGGCATCCGCGCCCGCGTCCTCCGCGATCCGCGCAAACCGCAGTGCCTGGGCCCAGCCGTAACCGATGCCCGCGACGACCGGAAGGCGTCCGCGTGCCACGTCGACCGCGACGGTGATGACCGTGCGGTACTCGTCCTCGTCCAGGGCTGTGAACTCACCCGTCCCGCAGGCGGGGAAGACCGCGCCTGGGCCGGCCGCGAGTTGCCGTTCGAGGTAGGCACGGTAGGCGCCGGGATCCAGGTCGCCGTTGCGCTGAAAACTCGTCAGGGGGAAGGACAGCACACCCTGCCCCATCCCCTCACCGAGACGCCGCACGACGTCCGCGATCTCCCTCATATCCACCCCACTAGAAAGCGTCTTCAAATGAAGACGGCGTCTATGTATGAAGACGGAGGCTAGGTACATGGACAGTTGAGGTCAAGGGCTCTGCACCGACGGGCTTAGGATCGCGACATGGCGCAGAGTGGGGGCGTACCCGAAGTGAAGTCAGCGGTCCGAACCGTCGCACTGCTGGAACTGCTGGCCGCGAGGGGTGACCGCCCGGCGCGGCTGCGCGAGCTTTCCGAGGAACTGGGCGTTCCCCGCAGCAGTATGTACGCACTGCTCCAGACCCTCGTCGAGCACGGCTGGGTCCGCACCGACACCACCGGATCCCTGTACGGCATCGGCATCCGGGCGCTGCTGACCGGCACCAGCTACCTGGACAGCGACAAGCGCGTCCGCCTGGTCCGCCCTTATCTCGACGAGGCGTCGGACGCCCTGGGTGAAACCATCCACCTGGCCCGGCTGGACGGCGCGGATGTCGTCTACCTGGCGACCAGGGAATCCCACGAGTACCTGCGGACGATCAGCAGGGTCGGCCGCCGGGTCCCCGCACACGTCGGCGCCCTGGGCAAGGCCCTGCTCGCCGAGCGCCCGGACGACGAACTCCCGCTACCCGAAGACCCGTTGCCGGCCTCCACCCCGAACACGCTCACCACCCGGACGTCACTGCTGGCCGACCTGGCCGAGGTGCGGGAACGTGGCTACTCCATCGACCACGAGGAAACCGTCACCGGCATCACCGGCTTCGGCTTCGCCCTGCGGTACGACACCCCTGCCACCGACGCCATCAGCTGCTCGGTGCCGACCTTCCGCCTCACCGACGAACACGAACACCGCATCGTCGCCGTCATGCGCGAGGTCCGCACAAAGATCGAGACCCTCCTGCCGCCACCGTCCCGTGACGTCGACTGGCGTGACCCGCACCGATGAGCGAGCGGCAGGCCCCGTCAACGTCCACGATCCTGCGGGCCGCCGCCCCCTGGTTCTTGGCACATGTCCCGATGGGGTAGCCGTCCCAGGCGATGTCGGTGGCCTTTTCCTGACCAAGAACGGGCCGCGGCGACGTGGACGGGCCTGGGTAGCGTTTGGTTGACCCGCTCCTGGCCCAGCGTCCACGCCCGCGTTTCTGAGTGCTGGCGCTGGGGAGTGGTGGCGTGGTGAAGCGGTGGGACCCTGAAGCGGTTGGCGCGGGCACCGGCGTCTGGTGGAACGGCGTCTACGGCTTCGGCCCGATGCCTGCTGTATCCGCACCGGTGTCGTCTTGCGACTCCGCGGGCTCCGCCACCGAGATGGCGCCCGAGGTGGTCACGATCGACGGCGTGAGCACCGAGGCGTAGTCGTGCTCGGCGGAGTAGGCGAGGAAGCCCAGGTGCGCCTCGTAGCGGTCCAGGACGTCGTCGATCACCTGCTGGTGGGACAGGCCCATGAGGTCGTAGCCCTCGGAGCCGGTCTGGGTGAACACCTCGACCCGGTAGTAGACGTCCGTCTGGCGGGACACGCGTCCGCCGAACATCGGCACCGGGGCCTCGACGGCCTGCACCTGGTAGTGGAAGTCGCGGTGCTCGGGGATCGTGACCACCAGCGCGTGGCTGGAGATGCCGGTGTGCTCGTTCGGGATCAGGTCCAGCGTGGCCTGGTAGCCCTGCTTCGCGAATTCGGGGGCCACGTCGGCCAGCGCCGGCTGCACGGTGCGCTCCATGAACTGGGCCACCTGCTTCTTCGAGGGGTAGGAGCGCATCCGCTCCAGCCGCTGGCGCCAGGTGCGCTCGGGCACGTGGCCGCCGTGCGCGGCCGTCGACTGGCGGCGCAGGACCTGGCCCTCGCGCTCGGCCCGCTCCATGCGCAGGACCTTGGAGAAGGAGGCCATCACCAGCCAGGCGATGACCGTCACCGGCAGGGCGAAAATGAGCGTCGCGTACTCCATGGTGGTGACCCCGCCGGCCACCAGCATCGCGATGGTCAGTACCGCGGTGAGCACTGCCCAGAAGATGCGCAGCCACTTCGCCCCGTCCTGCGACGGGTTGGGGATCGAGGAGGAGAAGTTGGACATCACCATGGCGCCGGAGTTGGCGCTGGTGAGGTAGAACAGCAATCCGGACAGCGTGCCGAGACCGATCAGGAAGCTGGCGCCGGGGAACATCTTCAGCAGCGCGAACCAGCCCTCCTCCGGGCTGTGCATGGCCAGCTGGGCGAACTTCGTGTTCCCGTGCAGGACCTGGTACATGGCGCTGTTGCCGAAGATGCTCACGATCAGGAAGTCGCAGAGAACTGGGGCGGTGATGGCGGCGATGACGAACTCGCGCAGCGTCCGGCCGCGGGAGATGCGGGCGAGGAACAGGCCCACGAACGGGCCCCAGGCCAGCCAGAACGCCCAGAAGAACAGGGTCCAGCCGGCCATCCACTTGGAGCCCCCCTCCTGGTAGGCGAAGGTCTGCAGGGTTCGGTCCGGCAGCGAGAAGATGAACCGGCCGATGTTTTCCACCAGCGCGTTGAGCAGGAACGCCGACTTTCCGGTCACCAGGATGTAGAGCAGCATGGCCGCCGCGCTCCAGATGTTCAGCTCGGAGATCAGCCGGATCCCCTTGTTCACGCCCGAGGTGCACGCGGCGATGGTCATGATCACGGCCACGACCACCAGCGCGATCTGCAGGGACAGGCCTGCCTGGAGGCCGAACAGCGAGGCGAAGCCGACGTCCAGCAGCACGACGCCGATGCCCATGGAGGTGGCGACGCCGAAGACGGTGCCGACCAGGGTGACGATGTCGATGGTGTCGCCGATCCCGCCGCGGACGCGCTTGCCGAGCAGGGGGTACAGGGCGGCTCGGATGGACAGCGGCATGCCCCAGCGGTAGGCGAAGTAGCCCATGGCCATGCCGAGCAGCGAGTACATGGACCAGCCGGCCACGCCGTAGTGGAACATGGTCCAGACCACGGCGTCCTGGGCGGCCGCGCCCGTCTGGCCCTCGCCCGCCGGCGGAGCCATGTACTGGGTGATGGGCCCGGTGACGGAGTAGAAGAGCATGTCGATGCCCACACCGGCGGCGAACAGCATGGCCACCCAGGTGAAGAGCTTGTACTGCGGCCGGGAGTGGTCGGGGCCGAGCCGGACGGAGCCCTCCTTTGACAGCGCGACCCAGAGGACGAACACGATCACCACGGTGACGGTCAGGACGTAGAACCAGCCGAGGTTCTCCGCGATCCAGGCCACCATGGTCTGCATGGTGCCGGCGGCGTGCGCGGGCACGAGCATGGCCCAGAGGGAGAAGGCGACGATGATGACCGAGGCGATGACGAAGACGCGCCAGTTAACCCTGGGGCCGGGCTCCTCGATGAGTTCCGCGGGGGCCTTGCTGAGCTCCTGGCTGGAGACAGGAGGACGGTTCTCGGCCTCCTGACCGTGGCGCCGCCGTTCGGTGCCGCCGAGGTGGCGGCGTTCGATCGGGGCCTTCGGCGGCTCGCCCCCACGGCGGGACGTGTCTGCGGCTTCGGGCATACGGTCCTCCTCCTGTCGGAGACGAGTTTGGGCGGGCGTCAGCGTGGGCGGACGCCGCGGCCTCGATCCGAAGCGATGGGGGAGGCCGTGCACAGTGGGCACCCTGTCGTGGGGCCTGCTAATAATGTTAGAACGCCTAACAAAATGATCCGTGAACCGCTCCGGGTTTGGCAGAGATCTCAGATGTTGGTTGTGACCTGGGCTTTCGTGGTGCTGGTTGGCTTCGTATTCGGCGGGCGGGATGTGCCCTATCTCACCGTGGAGCCGGGTGTGGTTGTACCCGTCGGTCCATTCTGTGGTGGCCGGCTCGACCTGGCCGAGGGATCGCCAGGGCCGCCGCGGCTTGATCAGCCTGCCTGGGAAGCCGCCACCGTCTGCATCACTGCCCGTCCCGTCACTCGGCTGACCGTCCCGCGCGCACCGACGGAGGCCAGGTCCCCTGACCGCGCAAGCGGAGGGCCTCATCGCATTGCGACTTCCCGCACATCGACCCGGTCGACCTTCGCCGTGTCTACGCGCTGGTCTTCCTCGAGCACGGCACGCGCCGCCTGCACATCGCTGGTGTGACCGCGCACCCGACCGGGCAGTGGACCGTGCAACAAGCCCGCAGTTTTCGCAAGACGTTCGTCGAGCAGGTGCCCGGCCAGTCCGAGCGGCACCGCCCCTCCAGCACTGGGCTGACGCTCGCGTGCGGCGCGGGCGCGCGCCGTCCACAGCGGGGCCGCCGCTCTGTCTTCGCCAGCGGCGGAACCCCACGGGTTGACTCTCGCCGAGATGCAGGGCCTCGCTGTGCTCGACGAGGACGTCCCAGTCACTGCCGGCCGCTGCGCCCTACCCACAGCCGGGAACGTGGGTTGCGATGCAGGGGGCTGCTTGCGCCCCTTCACATGCGGTCAGGCGGGCGTTTCCATGACGGGTCACGGCCCGCCAGTCCCAGAGCGCGGTCAAACAGCGGCGCGGTCGGCGGCACGCTGACCTCAGGGCCGAACACCCCGTACTGCCTGGCCATCACGGCCTTGCCGGCGATGTCCTCGTACAGCGCTGCCGCGACTGCGTCGTCCACGTTCAGCTTCTGCCCGGTGGCCACCGCCAGGTCCCAGCCGTGCAGCAGCCACTCGCCCAGCACGATCCCCCCGATGAAGCGGGCCGGCATCCGCCCGCTCCCGGTCAGCGCCGTCTCGCCGGCCCATGCCTCCGGAGCGCTCCAGACGGCGGCGGTCGCCGCCGACCGGGCGGCATACGCCTCGGCCCAATCCGGCTCCGCGGTGAAGTCATGCCCCTCCGCCACTTCATTCGGAGCCTGCGGGGACTGCTTCAGTCCCGCGGCGTGCCCCCGCACGCCGGTGAAGAAGATCAGGTGATTCAGAAGTGCACCGACCTTCAACTCCGGACACGGTGTGCGCCCGTCGAACGCGTCCGGCCCGATCCCTCGGACGATGTCCACCGCCGATTTGGAGGCTCGGGCCATCACAGATCTCGTCTCCACGTCATCCCTTCCCCGCTTGCCGTCAGGCACGGTAGACAGGACGACGATGACGGGTATTGAACAAACGCGACAGCGGGCCATCCTCGACCCGCACACCGCGGCTGAGCGGTTCCGACTCGACCACGAGCCGGCCCCGGCGGATCTGACCCCATTCGTGGACGGGTACTGGATCCTCCACTGGGACCTGACCGAACCACACCGGCAGCAAGTCCTCACTCACCCGGTGGTCCACCTCACCTTCACCACCGGCGGACAGGCCCACATCACAGGCATCGTCAGCGACACGTTCACCCGAGAGATCTCTGGCACCGGCCGGGCACTCGGCCTGCGATTCCGACCCGGCGGCTTCCGCCCCTTCCTCACCGCACCGCTCTCCACCCTCACCGACCGAGTCCTGGACATCGAAGAGATCTTCGGCCCGGCAGCGCGGGCAGCAGCAGACGCCATCATCAGCGAACCCTGCGTGCCCACTGCGCTCCACCTCGCAGCCACGCTCCTGCGCGACTTCCGGCCCACACCCGACCCTGCCATCGACAAGGCGGCCAAGCTGGTCGAAACGATCAGCACCGACCCTGCTGTTCTACGGGTGTCCCAACTGGCCGCGATCGCCGACATGAACGTGCGCCAACTGCAGAGGCTGTTCGCCGAATACGTCGGTATCGGACCCAAGTGGGTGATCCAGCGAGCCCGTATGCAGGAAGCCGCCGCACGTGCGGCCACCGACCCGCAGGACTGGTCCGCTCTCGCCGCCGAACTGGGCTATGCCGACCAAGCACACTTCACCCGCGATTTCACCGCATCCATAGGCACCTCCCCGGCGAGGTACGCGTCTTCGGCGGGACGCGATGGCCGGCCTGCGCCGCTCGCCACAGCGGCGGACTCCTCTCCACGCCCGGTCCGGCTGCCGCTGATCACCGCCCCGCGCGGGCACGGCTACCGGCTCGAGGACGGCTGAGGGCCCGTACGGCATCCGCCGGCCGGGCCGCGTCCGACGCATACGCCTGCGCCAGGCCGGCCAACCCCGTCGCTCTCGGAGGGGTCGGGGGAGCGTGTGAGCCCGCGCCACCGCGGGCCTCCGCCGCCGCAGCCGCCTCCGGCCGGCGCCGCGGACGGAGCACCCCCGTGGTGCGACTCACGATCGGAGCTTCCAACCGCCTTATGGGGCGCATGTGTCACAGCAGGCCCTCTTGTGGAGTACGAAATTGACCGGTAGACCTGCGTTCCGATCACTTCCGATCAACCGGAGGTATGAAACGTATGGGAATACCCAGACCCGTTCTGATCGCCACCGCGGCCCTGGCCGGCGCGCTGCTGCTCGCACCGCCGCCGGCGACCGCCGCTCCCCGGAAGCCACAGCCCCCCGTACGTGAAGGCGGCGGTCGGGACACCGCCGTTGCCGTCGCTTCGGCCGCCGCGGCCAGTCGCGCGCTCGGCGCGCCGACGCCGGCCCTGCGCCACGACACCGGCTATCCGCGCCACACCGTGCTCGTCCCGCCCCCGGTGAACCCGGCCGACAAGTCGGTCAAGCTGGGCCTGACGCCATATCACGCCATCGCGCCGAAGCTGAACGAGCTTCAGAAGCTGAGCGACCGGGTCAGCGTCGAGGTGGCGGGGCGTTCGGCGGGCGGGCACGAGCTTTATCTGGTGACGGTCACCGCGCCGGAGACCGCGGCGCAGGCCCGTGACCAGGAGCGGATGCGAGAACGCATCGAGCACTCTCCCGCGGCCGCCGCCAAGGACCGGAAGATCAAGTCGGCTTACAAGGCGCCGTTGTTCATCAACAACAACATCCACGGCAACGAGTGGGAGGGCACCGACGCCGCGCTGAAGCTCATCGAGCGGCTGGCCACGGCGGACGACGCCCGTACCACCGAGCTGCTGTCGAAGAGCCGTATCCACCTCAACGTCACGGCCAACCCGGACGGCAGGATCGCCGGCACCCGCGCCAACGCCAACGGCTTCGACCTCAACCGGGACTTCATCACCGGCAGCCAGCCCGAATCCCGCGCCATCCGGCAGATCGCCATCGACAAACAGCCCGTGATGATGCTCGACCTGCACGGATACGTCAACGGCACCCTGATCGAGCCGACCACCCCGCCGCACGGCGAGAACTACGAATACGACCTCTTCCTCAAGAATTCCTATGCCAACGCGCTGGGGATGGAGGCCGCCATCAACGGCCTCGGCTACACCCCGCAGAAGGACGGCGTGCAGCCCGCCATCATCCCCTTCCGCGACCAGCAGGAGGGCTGGGACGACTGGCCGCCGATCTTCACCCCGCAGTACATGCCGTTCCACGGCACGGTCGCGGCCCACACCGTCGAGTTCCCGATGCGGGTCAACGGGCAGGACTACGACACCCAGCCGGTCGCCGAGCTGCGACGCAGGTCGACAATCAACACCGCCATCGCGGGCGCCGCGATGCGGGCCACGCTCGACTACGCACTGGACCACCGCGCCTCGGTGATCGCCGACCAGATCGAGATTTTCCGGCGCGGCACGGCAGGCGAGGCACAGAGGCCGGTGTCGGAGGAGACCGTTCCGGGTGTGCCGGGCATCGGCCCCGAGGACGTCTACACCGCCGAGTTCCCCCAGGCGTATGTGATTCCGGTCGGAAGCGGACAGAGGTCCGCGACGGCCGCGGCCCGGCTGGTGGACCATCTGGCCGCCAATGACGTGCAGGTCGTACGGGCGGACGAGGGCTTCCGGCTGAACGGACGGATGTATCCGGCCGGCTCGTACGTCGTCGACATGCACCAGCCCAAGCGCGGTCTGGCCAATGTGATCCTGGCCGACGGCCGGGACATCAGCGCGGACGTGTCCGCGATGTACGACATCTCGGGCTGGAGCCTCGGGCTGCTCTGGGGTGCGACGGTGGACCGGGTCGAGGACGGCCGGCTGCGTGTCGGGGGACGTACGGTCCATGCGGCGGCGCCGACCGGCCAAGTCGCGCCGCACGGAGACCTGGCGCTGCGGCTCGACGACCCGAAGGAGCTGACGGCGGTCAACTCCCTGCTGGCGCAGGGCGTCCGGGTGCGCCGTACGGACGACGGGACGGCGATCGTGCCCGGCTCGGCGCGCGCGCAGGCACGGGTGCTCGCCGACCGGTACGGCGTCGCCTTCCGGGCGACGGAGCAGCGCGGCACGGCGGATCTGCACCGCACCCGGGTCGCCGCGGCGGTGACGCCCGGCGAGCTGTTCTCGCTGCGCGAGATGGGCTTCGACGTGGTGCCGGTCTCGACGGCCGTGCTCAACGCGGGCTTCGACTGGTCCGCGGCCGATGTCCTGTACGTGTCCACCGGACTGTCGTACAAGGCTCTCGACCCGGCGGCGCGCGCCGCACTCGACGGCTTCCTGAAGGGCGGCGGTGGCGTGGTCGGCCTCGGCTCGACGGGCGCATCCTTCAACGCCGACGCTGGGCTTCTCGCCGCCACGGCGGTAGAGGGCCACGGCGACGCCAACGGCGTGGTGCGGGTGGTGAACGCGGGCGGCCCGGTCACCGGCGGCGCCTCCGGGCACAGCTTCGTCTACTCCCCGCTGTGGTTCACCGGTCTGGGCGCGGGCGTACGCGCCGACCAGTCGTACGGCAGCGGCAATCCGCTGGTCTCCGGCCACTGGCGGGCCCTGAAGAACGGCTCGGGCGGCCCCCTGGACGCGGCGGGCCGCGCCTCGGTCGTCAGCGGTACGTCCGCGCAGGGCTCCCAGGTCGTGCTGTTCGGCACCCAGCCGCTGTTCCGCGCCCATCCGAAGGGGGTGTTCGCGCAACTCGGGCGAGCGCTGCTGACCACCGGAGAATGATCGCCGGCTGAATCCCGGGGGCCGGCCCCCGGGTACGGCGGAGGGCCGCACCCCGAACAGGGGTGCGGCCCTCCGTGCGGGCTGGATCAGGACGCGGCGACCTCGACCTTGATGTTGCCGCGGGTGGCGGTGGAGTACGGGCACACCTGGTGGGCCTTCTCGACCAGGGCCTGTGCGGTGGCCACGTCCACGTTCGGGATGGAGGCGGTGATCCGGACCTCCAGAGCCCGCCGTACGACCTTCGCCGTTCCCGCCCGTGGCCGGGAACGGCACAGCGGCCACTTTGTGCCGGGCGGTTTCACAGCGGCCGTTCGTCCACCGATATCGTTGCCAGGCCCGCCGGGCCGTAGATGTGGAGGACGGTGCACGTGGGGATGCCACCGGCGGCCAGCGCGTGGACCGGAGCCCTGGCGAGCAGGACGTGCCGGAGATCGCCGGCCTCCCATTCCTTCGAAAGGTTGAGAAGTGACCACATCACGACGGAGTGAAAGCAGCCCCCCTGTGGGCAAGTCCCGCGACAGGCTGGACGGCGGGGTTCTCCTTGTGGCCGGCGTGATCGTGCTTGGCGGGATCATGTCGATCCTCGACATCACGGTGGTGTCGGTCGGGCTGCAGACGTTCCAGAAGCAGTTCAGTGCGACCTCGGCTCAGGTGGCCTGGACGATGACGGGCTATACGCTGGCTCTGGCTAGTGTCATCCCGCTTACAGGCTGGGCTGCCGACAGGTTCGGCACCAAACGGCTCTACCTCCTCGCGATCACCTTGTTCGCCGCTGGCTCCGCGCTGTGCGCGACTGCCACATCTCTCCAAATGCTGGTCGCGTTCCGGGTCGTCCAGGGCCTCGGCGGCGGCATGCTCATGCCGCTCGGCATGACGATCCTGACCCGTGCCGCCGGCCCTGAGCGGGTCGGCCGCGTGATGGCGGTGCTCGGTATCCCCATGCTGCTCGGCCCGATCTTCGGCCCCATCCTCGGCGGCTGGCTGATCGACGCCGCCTCATGGCACTGGATCTTCCTGATCAACGTGCCGATCGGGGTGATCGCGCTGGTCTACGCGGCGAAAGTCCTGCCCAAGGACCACGTACAGCCGTCGGAGTCCTTCGACTGGCTGGGAATGGTGATGCTCTCGCCGGGACTGGCGACGTTCCTGTACGGCGTCTCGACCATCCCCGAGACCGGCACGGTCTGGAATGCCAAGGTACTCGTGCCCGCAATCATCGGGCTGGTCCTGATCGCGGCGTTCGTGCCGTGGGCCTTGCATCGGCGCAACATCCACCCGCTGGTCGACCTGCGCCTGTTCCGCAACCGGGACATGAGCATCGCGGTGATCGCGATGTCGCTGTTTGCTGTCGCGTTCTTCGGCGCCAGCCTGCTGTTCCCGCTCTACTTCCAGCAGGTGCGCGGCGAGTCGGCGCTCCACTCCGGGGTCCTTCTCGCCCCTCAGGGCATAGGCGCGATGATCACCATGCCGATCGCCGGGATATTCGCCGACAAGATCGGCCCCGGCAAGATCGTGATAACCGGCATCACAGTGATCACCGTGGGCATGGGCATGTTCACGCAACTGACCGCCGGCACCTCCTATGCCTACATCATTGCCGCACTCTTCGTGATGGGCCTCGGGATGGGCGCTTCGATGATGCCGATCATGGCATCGGCGCTGGCCACCCTGACGGACCACAACGTCGCCCGAGGCTCGACACTGATGAACATCGTCCAGCAGGTGGCGGCCTCGATCGGCACCGCCCTGTTCTCGGTGCTCCTCACCAATGGCCTCAAGGACATGACCGCGACCTCTCCCGCCGGGGTGCGTTCCCAGATGGGTGACGCGTTTGCCTCGGTGTTCCTGGTGGCGGCCATCCTCGTCGCTGTCTGCCTGATCCCCGCCGCCCTGCTGCCTCGCAAGAAGGTCAAGGCCGCCGACCCCACGGTGATGGTGGGTCACTGAGTCGTTTCCAGCCAGGTTGACGACGGGCTGAGTTGACGGCAGGCCGGTTCTGGGAAGAGGTGAAGCTCCTGGTGGACGGGTTGTCGACCAAGAGCAACCTGTCCGCCCGGAGCTTCGTGTGCTTGTCCACCCATCGGAACTGGATCTGTCCAGCTCGACCCTTCGGCTCCTGTCGCCGTGCGCTGAGGCGTCGCACCCCACCACCATGAGGCCACCATGCGCGCCGTCGAACCGTGCGGAGAGCCGGTTCAACCGTTCGGCTGTCGACGGACACCCGCATGCACGCCAGAAACGGAGAGCCGACTCGACCTGTGTCAGTTTGTAGCTGACGACTTGGCAGGCACTGACGGCGCGGTGGATTTCGATCCACCCTCTGAGAGCCGGCCCGGGGAGAGAGGAGGCAGCCGATGGACAGTGGCGGACGGCCCCCGTCCCCGGGCTCCGGCGGGCCGCAGCGCCCGAGATCGGAGGAGGGCCACCAGCAGGGGCGCCTCGAACGCGCTCGCGCTGCTGTGGCGGCGCGGGCCGCCAAGGGGGCCGCTCGTACCCGGGCCCTCGTGCGGCGGGTCGAGCGGACTCCTCCGCCCCCGGGGCCGTTCCGTCCCGGCTTCTGGCGCAGTCCCATCCGCGGGCCCTGGCTGACGTCCGTGTTCGGCCTGGTGCTGCTGATCGGCATCCCGCTGATCTTCGTCACCGGGATGCTCTCCTACGCCTCGTACAACCCGGGACTCGACCGCATCAACGACCAGACCCCGGACAAGGGCCTGCTGGGCTTCTACCTCTTCGACTGGCCCACGGATCCGTACTGGCTGTACCGGCTGACTCAGGGCGTGCACGTGACACTCGGCGTGGTCCTGGTGCCGGTGGTGCTCGCCAAACTGTGGTCGGTGATCCCGAAGCTGTTCGAGTGGCTGCCGGTCCGCAGCGTCGCCCATGCGCTGGAGCGGCTGTCGCTGCTGGCGCTGGTGGGCGGGGTCGTCTTCGAGTTCGTCACCGGAATCTTCAACATCCAGCTCTTCTACGTCTTCCCGGGCTCCTTCTACACCCTGCACTTCTACGGCGCCTGGGTGTTCATCGCCGCGTTCGTCGTCCATGTGAGCCTCAGACTCGGCCGGATGACCCGCGCCCTGCGCTCCCGCAACCTGCTGACGGAACTGCGCACCGGGCTGGCCGGCACCCGGCCGGAGCCGCCCGACCCGGACGGCCTGGTCGCGCTCGAGCCCGCGGCGCCGACCATGAGCCGACGCGGCGCACTCGCCATGGTAGGGGGCGGGTCGCTGCTCCTCCTGGTGGTCACCGCAGGACAGAGCATCGGCGGCCGGCTGCGGCGCACCGCACTTCTCGCGCCGCACAACCGTGACCCGGGCGGCGGGCCGAAGGACTTCCAGATCAACAAGACGGCCGCAGCCGTCGGCGTCACCCGTGTCCATGTCGGGCCGGATTGGCGGCTGGAGGTCCGTGGCCACGGGCCGACGCTCGTCTTCACCCGCGCACAGCTTCTCGCGATGCCTCAGCATGCCGCCGCACTGCCGATCGCCTGCGTGGAGGGATGGTCCACCTCCGACCAGGACTGGAGCGGCCTTCGGCTGGCCGACCTCGCCGCCTTGGCGGGCCTCCCCGACGCCGGAAGCGTCCTGGTGAGGTCCGTCCAACCACCCGGCCCCTACAGCTCGGTGGTACTGCGGGGCAACCAGATCCACGACCCCCGATCGCTGCTCGCCCTGCGCGTCAACGGCGCGGACCTCTCATTCGATCACGGCTACCCAGCCCGCGTCATCGTCCCGGCCAACCCCGGCGTGAACAACACCAAGTGGGTGCACCGGCTCACCTTCAGGACGTGACCATGGCGCGCTTCGTCCGCTGGTACGGCTCCGGCCCTCTCCATCTTCTCGTCCTGATCGCCTCGTTCGCCATCACCGGCTACGCCCTGGTACGCCTGTTCGCCGTCCGGCCGCTCGAGGTCGCGATCTGGCTCGTCGGCGCGGCGATCGTCCACGACCTGATCCTGCTGCCCCTGTACTCAGTCGCCGATCTGTCGTCACAGGCTGTGCTGCGGCATCGCGCGATCCGCATGCCACAGCCGCCGTGGATCAATTACCTGCGCGTGCCCGCCTTCCTCTCTGGCGTGCTCCTGCTTGTCTGGTTCCCGCTCATCTTCGACCTGGCGATCCCCTACCCCGATGCCGCACGGCTGTCGGAAGGCGTCTACCTCGGCCGATGGCTGGCCATCACCGCCGTCGTCTTCGGCGTCTCCGCCGTTGCTTTCGCTCTCAAGCTCCGCCGCGTCCGGCGGGCCGCCCGCGCCGACGAGGAACGACCCGCACCGGGTCACGACGCCGCCCCATGAGGTCCGCCTAGGACCGGTCGTCCTACGCCGGTGCAGATCCCTACGCGCTCGCCCTGCGCAGTGGCCACGAACCGGTGTACCTACGCTCGAGGGACGGGCACCGGGTTCGGGTGCCTGCGCATCGCTGGTACGCGCAGCTCACCGTGCCCGACGAATCCGTGCTGAATCGCTGCGTCGGCCCCGTGCTCGACGTCGGCTGCGGACCGGGCCGGCTGTGCAGGGCACTCCTGAGTCGCGGAGTCTTCGCGCTCGGCTTCGACGTAACCCCCTGCGCGGTGGCCCATACCACCGATCGAGCTGATTGGGTGAGGGTGAATCAGCTGTGCAGGGAGGCTGGGATCAAGGACACTCGTCGGGCACTTGGAGAGCCCTGGGGCGCAGGCGACTGCTCACGTCGTCCCAGCCGGACCGCGTCCGGCCCAAGGCGGACGGGCTGCGACGCATGAGTGCGCGACCGATCGGTGATCACGCTCTGCTGTCCGACTGCCGCTCGGCCGCGCTGGTCACCTCCGACGGCTCGGTGGACTGGCTGTGCCTGCCTCGCTTCGACAGCCCGGCAATCTTCGCTCGACTCCTCGACGAGGACGCCGGCCACTGGTCCATCCGCCCTACCGGCCCGAGCGGCATAAGCCGCCGCTACGTCGAGGACACCCTTGTTCTGGAGACGACCTTCCACACGACTGGGGGTACGGCGGTCCTACGCGATGCACTTGCCCTGGGGCGGCGCGAACGCGGGCACGCGCTCGGCACCGCTTCCCCCGGAACGCTCCTGCGGCAGATCACCTGCGCCGAAGGGCGGGTGACCATCGAATTCGCCTACGCGCCGCGCCCGGAGTTCGGGCTCATCAACCCACTCCTGTCAGTCGTGCGAGGCGGGCTCGCGGCGTACGGGGGCACCCATGTGCTGCTGCTGTCGAGCCCCATCGACCTGCGGGTGAGCGGCTCCACAGCGCAACCGGCTCCCTTTCCCACGCCGACCCGACGTGCAGGGCGAATTCGATGCGGTGCCCCGCCGAGAGCGGGATTCGGCCGCCGTGCGCCACCGGCCCGATGGCCAGCCCCTGCTCCAGCACGGTGAACAGCTCGTCACTGAGCAGCGGTAATGACGCCAGCCCTTTGGAGGCCAGGGCTCTCGGCCCGCCCTGGGACCAGGGCCTTGCGCCAGCGCTGTACCGACCGGACGCTGACCCGCAGGTCGTGTGCGATGACGGCGTTCTCGTCCCCCTGGACGAACCGCTCGGCCGCCTCCATCCTCAGCTTCTCGCGGAAGACCCGCCGTTCCTCGGAGCCACCAGCCGTTCTACCCCGCACCGGCTGGTCCACCCGGCCGGGACACACGCCTACGAGCGGCTCAAGCGCCCGGAGTGCGCCAGGGCGTCGGCCATGGAGTTCTGGCGCTCTGGGAGGGACTACAGGCGGACGATGATCAAGGCGATGTCGTCGTCTCCGCCGCCGCTGACGCCGAGGCGGGACAGCATGGTGTCAGCGAGCTGAAGGCGATGCACACGTGCCCGTCGACTACACGCCGCTGGTCCGCAAAGCCCTCCGCCGGCGACCAGTGAGGGTGTGGCGCGCCTCCGCCACTTCCAGCAGCCCATCCTGCCGCGTCCCCGGCCGGTTCGCCTGTTCGCCGGATCCGATCGGGGGATTACTCCTGCTGGGCAGCTCGCCCGATTGCGGGCGGAGCGACGTCACCATAGCTTCGGCGCGTCGGGATCATCCGAAAAAGCCAACATCATCCCTTGTGTTGGCTTTCCTGTGGCGTCGAAATGGAGCATTCATGTCGGTGATGACCGGTACTCCGCCCCTGCAGCAGTTCGGCCAGCAGGCCGGCGGTCAGCAGCAGATCGCTCAGGTCGTCCAGCAGGCGATCCAGCAGGCCTGCCAGCAGGCGAGCCAGCAGATCGCGCAGCGTATGCAGCAGACGCTGCAGCAGATTCAGCAGGTCCAGCAGCAGCTGCAGCAGCAGGGCATGTCCCACCAGGCCCACCCGTACCTGGCTGTCGCGCTGCACCACACGCTGCACGAGGGCGTCCGGCAGGCTGTGGAGCAGTCCGTGCAGCAGGCGCTGCCGACCGCGATCGTGACGCTGCTCCAGCAGAGCCAGCAGAGCCAGCAGGGTCAGCAGCAGTGGGGTGGCGGCTTCGGTCAGCAGCCGTTCGGCCAGCAGCCGTTCGGTCAGCAGTCGTTCGGCCAGCCTTACCCGCAGCAGTACCAGCAGCCCGGCTTCGGCTTCGGTCAGATGGGTCAGCCCTTCGGCATCGGCTGACCTAAGGCGGCCCCGTTGTGCGGTGTGCCCTGGGAGCGATTCCCGGGCACACCGCACAGCCGTGGAAGCGCGAGCCGCCCGTCATCCGGATCAGAAGCACAAAAACCGACGTAGGCGTGGTGAAGGTGGACGTGATGGTCAAGGACAGGCCCGGAAACAAGCCCGGAAGCAACCGCGAGAGTGAATCCGAGGGCGCAGGGGCCGGCGGGCCGGGCCCCGCGGAGGAGGCGGCGCCACGCAAGAAGGGCGCGCCGTCACCGATCGCGGTGCAGCCGCGCCGGCAGCGGTTCATGGTGGCCCCGCTGCCGCAGTATCTGCTCCCGCCGGGAGTGCCTGAACTCGAGATGGACGCGGTGTGCGACCGGCTGGAGAGGATGCCCGAGGTCACGGTGGTCCGCAGACTCACCCCGTCGGGGAAGCTGCAGTCGGCTGGAGTGCAGCCTTCCTGTCCCGAACTCGTGGTCGTCGAGGCGGCCGAGGCCCAGGTACCGGCGATGCGGACGCTGCACGTGCACATCGAACCGGACCTGCCGCTGTCCGCAACCGGACCCGCCGCCATGCCGGCCGCAGGGATGCTGCCGCTGCACGACCCGGGGCTGGTCACGCTGCGGGACAAGCCGGTGGAGATCTCGATGCGCGTCTGCGGCCCGGACGGCGAGCCGCTGGCCGGCGCGGGCGTGTTCCTGATCGGGGCGGCCTGGCCGAGCCAGGGCATCACCGCCGCCGACGGGAGGGTCACCCTCACCCTGGCGACCGAGACCGCGCAGTCTCTTCAGTCCCTGTACGTCCGGCCCGCGGGCGGATACACCGACCGCTGGATCCACCGCCCCGACCTGTCGGAGAGCCAGGACAACCTCGTCACCCTCACCCCGCTGGCCAAGGTCTACCCGGAACTGGAGCAGCGCCAGAGTTACGGCTGGGGCCAGCAGGCCATGCGGCTGGACCGGCTGCCGCCCACGTTCCGCGCCTTCGGCATCAAGATCGCTGTCATCGGTACCGGTGTCAGTGCAGAGCACCCGGATCTGAAGCAGCGGGTGCGCTCCGGCACTGACCTCGTGCGCGGCACGAAGGACGGCTGGGCCCACGATCCGGTCGGCACCGGTACCCACGCGGCCGGCATCATCGCCGGCGCGGACACTGGCAAGGGCATCATCGGCATCGCCGTCGACGCCGAACTCGACGTCTGCCAGGTGATGCCCGACGGTCACTTCAGCGACCTGATCGCCGCCCTGGACCACTGCGTCGAGCGCGAGGTCGACATCGCGCACATCCAGGTGGCCACCCCGTACCCCTCGGCCCTGGTCTCCCGCAAACTCGCCGACGCCACCGCTGCGGGCATCGCCTGCATCGCCCCGGCAGGCGACACCGGCGGACCGGTCGCCTTCCCCGCCTCGCTGCCCACCGTCTTCGCCGTGGGCGCCCTGGGCGCCTTCGGCACCTACCCACCCGACACCTCCCAGGCCACCCACACAGGGCCGCAGCTGACACCGGAAGGGCTGTTCGCCGCGCCGTTCAGCTGCCACGGCCCGGCAGTGAATGCGGCCGCCCCCGGCGTGTCGGTCCTCTCCTGCGCCCCCGACGGCGGCTACACGGCTCTCGACGGCACCAGCACCGCCTCCGCCCACGTCGCTGGCCTGGCCGCCCTCGTTCTCGCCCATCACGAGGACTTCCACGGCCAGCTGCTGCCCCGCGGCCCCGGCCGCGTGCAGCACCTGTTCGAGATCATCGCCGCCAGCTGCCGCCCACTGGCCGCCCCGGGAACACTGGACGCGGCCCGCACCGGGCGCGGCCTGCCCGACGCCCTCATCGCCCTCGACCTGGCCCCTGGCACGCAGCTCGCCCCAGCCCTGTCACTCTTCGCCCCCTCCATGACCGGGTAGGTCCCTCCCGCGGCCTGCAAGGCCGGATGGCACCCGCCTCCGAGGCAGGGCGGGTGCCATCCGGCTCCAGCGGATGTTCCAGTCCGGCCGCGTCGCGTCGACTTCGACGCCCGTGAACCCCAGGGTGCGCCTGGTGCTCGGCGCTGGCGCCCACCGGGTAGACGGCCATGGTGTCGGACCAGTGGAAGCCGTGCTCATCGATGTGATCGCCGCCATGCTGCAAGCGGCAGGCCGGCGCAGCCCTGCGCGCCCTGCTCGAGCTCGGCGCGAAGGAAGTGTCGGTGCTGCGCGGCGGCGTCGAGAAGAAGATCCCGGTCGAGGACCTCAACGCAGGCGACGAGTTCATCGTCCGCCCGGGCGAGAAGATCGCCACCGACGGTGTCGTGGTCTCAGGCACCTCCGCGGTGGACGCGTCGATGCTCACAGGCGAGTCCGTCCCCGTCGAGGTGAGTGAAGGTGACGCCGTCACCGGTGCCACTGTGAACGCCGGCGGCCGCCTGGTGGTGCGCGCCACCGTGTCGGGGCACCCAGCTCGCCCAGATGGCGAAGCTCGTCGAGGACGCGCAGACCGGCAAGGCCGAGGTGCAGCGGCTCGCCGACAAGGCCTCCGGCGTGTGCGTCCCATCGTCATCGTCATCGCCGTCGCCGCCCTCGGCGCCTGGCTGGGCGCCGGATTCCCGGTGACTGCCGCCTTCACCGCCGCCGTCGCGGTGCTCGTCGTCGCCTGCCCCTGCGCACTGGGGTCTGGGCGGCGACAACGAGGCTGTGGCGCGGCAGATCGCCGCCGAGGTGGGCATCGACGAAGTCATAGCCGAGGTCCTCCCCAAGGACAAGGTCGACGTCGTCTCCCGCCTGCAGAAGGAAGGCAAGATCGTCGCGACGGTCGGCGACGGCGTCAACGACGCTCCGGCCCTCGCCCAGGCCGACCTGGCCTGGCCATGGGAACGGGCACCGACGTCGCGATCGAGGCATCCGACATCACCCTGGTCCGCGAGGACCTGCTCAGTGCGGTCGACGCGATCCGCCTGTCCCGCAAGACGCTCGGCACGATCAAGTCCAACCTCTTCTGGGCCTTCGCCTACAACGTCGCCGCGATCCCGGTCGCCGCACTGGGCCTGCTGAACCCGATGCTCGCCGGTGCCGCCGTGGCCCTGTCCAGCGTGTTCGTCGTCGGCAACAGCCTGCGCCTGCGCCGGTTCAAGACCACCACACAGACCACCTGACCTCTGTCCATCCAACCCATCACAGAAAAGGCAACAAGGATGACAAACGAGGACACCGCCCTGAACGTCCCTCAGTCCGGCGGCTGTTGCGGCAGCAAGGCTGCAGCCCCTGCCCAGCCGGTTACGGGCGACGACCACGCCGTCTGCCCGGTCATGGCGGGCACCCCCGTCGTCAAGAGCGTCGCCGAGGCCCAGGGCCTGTTCCGTGACTACAACGGCGGCCGCTACTGGTTCTGCTGCGCCTCGTGCGGCCCGCTCTTCGACGCCGACCCGGCGAAGTACGCCACCGCAGCCGCGTAGGCCAGGGCACCACGGGGCGCCACGCTCACCCGAGCGCGGCGCCCCACCCCGGACAACCGGAGGTGTCGCGCCCCATTCCAGAAAGGAACGGCCAGTCATGAGCATCACGATCACCGAGCCGGAGCACGACACCTGCCCCACCGCCGCCGGCTCCGCACAGCACGGATACATCTCCGACAAAGCCAAGTACCTCAAGCGTCTCAGCCGAATCGAGGGCCAAGTACGGGGAATCTGCTGGATGGTTGACGAAGATCGGTACTTTATCGACATCCTCACCCAGGTCGCGGCCATCACGAGAGCGCTCGAGGGCGTCGCACTGGGGTTGCTCGACGACCACCTCCGTCACTGCGTGCTGGACGCCGTGACCGCCGGAGGCCCGGCAGCCGACCTGAAGGTCAGCGAGGCATCACAGGCCATCGCGCGACTCGTCCGCTCCTGAACCGCCCCCGGGCCGTCGGGCCCTCGGCTTCCAGCCCTGAGAAGACACAGAAAGCGAACACATGACAGCGCACCACGTGGTGATCCTGGGCGCAGGATCGGCCGGAGCCGCCGCCGCGCAGGAACTCGCGAAGGCGGACGGTGTCACCGCGACGCTGGTGGGCCGCACGGGCGAGACTCCGTACAACCGGACCTTGGTGAACAAGGGCATCGCCGTCTGGCTTCTGACACCGGAGCAGGCCGCGCTGCCCGTCCCCGGTGCGTCTCTCGTCGCCGACACCTCCCAGTTCATCGACACCGATGCCCGCACCGTGCGGCTGGCCTCCGGAGCAGTCCTCGGCTTCGACGCTCTGATCGTCGCAACCGGAAGCATGCCCAGAGACCTCGACACCTCTGTGCCAGGGGCGGCCGCCGCGACCGAGGCCGGACGGCTCACCAGCCTGCACTCCCTCTCGGACGCCGTCCGCCTGCGTGACTTTCTGGCACACCGCTCGAATCCCGCGAGAGTCGTCATCTTCGGCGCCGGTCTGGTAGCGGCGGAGACCGCGTCCCTGCTCCGCCAGAAGGGACATGAAATCACTCTGGTCGCACGCTCGCCCCTGCCAGGTGCCACCGCGTTCGGGGACGACATCGCAGCGGTCATCGCGGCCGCGCATCACGCAAACGTGTCGACTGCCTTCGGACGCACCCCCGCCACGATCGGGGTCGACAGGGACGGGCTCGACATCACGCTGGACGATCAGACCCGCCTGCGTGCGGACCTAGCGATCGTCGCTCTGGCACCACCCCCTCAGGGATCGCCCCGTGGCCGGCCGGCGTGCAGGTCGACGACCGTCTCCGGGCTCACGACGACGGCGTGTACGCCGCAGGTGGCGCCGCCGTCCACCACGACCCACTGCTCGGAACATAGCGGATCGATCACTGGGCAGACGCCGCCGCGCAGGGGCAACACGCCGCGGGCACCCTCCTCCACGACCTCGGACTCGCCACCGACCCGGGCCCCTACTGGCCGCGCAGCCCTCACACATCCCTCGTCTACGGGAACACCGTCGCCGCGATCGGACTCACCGGCGGACACACGCCGGGACATGTCGTCACATCCGAACCGCTCGTCGTCGTCCACGAGCACCAGGGAGTGCCTGTCGGAGCGGCCGGGGTTGATGCCGCACCTGCCGTTTTCGAATGGGCTTCACGGCTCTATACCCAGCACGCACCTGAGCTGTCCCCAAAGCCCTGATCGGAATGGCGCGCCGATCTTGGTGCAGCCGTCGCGACGACATCCACGAAGCCTTCCTCACCCTCGGATGCGCACTGATCTGCTGGCGACGCCTGAACTCAGCTCTCTCCCGCTAGTTTTTCTGCAGGGTGCGGGTGATACCCGCGATGACGGCGGTCGTCAGCACCCAGCCGAATGCGATCAGCAGGTAAGCCAGCCACTGGAGGCTGACGTTCGACCAGTACCAGGCCGTGCGCTGGCCCAGGCCACCAATGGGAATCAAGAGGTCGAGTGTCTAGACGAGGGGCTGGAAGGGGGCGCCTTGTCCTCGTTGGACCGGGTGGGGGGAGTGAGTGCCGAAGGACAGAGTGCCCAGCAAAGTCAGCGCGAGGAGCCAGACGCCGGCCAGCCAGGGGCGGTAGCCATAGCCGACGGTCACGTCGAGCAGGTGACCCCACAGACGCGCGGCCGAGGGCAGAATTTGACGACGATGGCGCTGTTTGGCCAGGAGTACGCGGCGGGCGTCGTCGTCGTGGCCTGCCTTCCGGTACCAGCTCGCCAACTGCTCATAGGGTTGGGGGCTGTAGCTCGGGCTGCGTCGTATCCACGCCACGCGGTGGGCCACAGAGTCCCGCCGCTCGCCTGCCTCGTCCACCTTGATGGAGCCGTAGACGAAGCCGTCCAACTTTATTACGTCCGGCCAACTGTGTTCGCTGTCGTGGAGGTGCGACACCTGCGCGCCCCGCAGGTCCACGACGCCGGACGGTGGCCGGGCGAGGGTGAAGTCGAAGTCGACGGCCTGCATCAGTGGGGCGACCAAAGACGGGCCGCGACCGTTGGGCGGCCCGTTCAGGACGGCTCCTTCAAAGGTCAGGTTGTCCGAGATCCGGGCACCCCGCAGCCGTACGGTCCCGTTCGCAACGAACCCGTCGGAGAAGTCGAGGGTCGAGGCCACTGCGTTGTCCAGGGCGATCGCCACCCCGCGCTGGCCGGGGCGGTCCAATAGTGCACCCCGCATGTGCAGTCCGCCTGGCAGCTGTGCCCCCATGAGACGGACTTCACCGTGCGCGACGAATCCGTCCTGGCAGTAGAGGCCGCCCTCCGCGACCAGTCCACCAGCCGACACTGACCATTCCTCGGATGCGGTGATCTCGGCGCCATTGAGGTTCACGACGCCGCTCACGTGGGCGTTGATGAGCGACAAGGCGGTGACCCGGCGGTGGAAGGGCGAGGCTGAGCCGCTTTCCAGGCGAGAGCGCCGCAGGTCGAGACGTCCCTCGATACGGATCAAGCCGGCTTCCACGCCCGGCACTCGGCTGCCGACGATCGCAATCGACTGGGCCGACGCTCCAGAGAGATCCATGCCTTCCTCGAACCAGCAGTCCTCGAGCCAGAGGGCGTGAGGGATCTGCGCGCCAGCCAGGTTGAAACGCCCGGATATCCGCGCCCCGGCGAGCCTCAGGCTCGCGACGGCGCCAGGCTGCGCGGTGTTCGCACCCTGGAGGAGTGCCACGATCACGGCGGCCCGAACCGTCCGTCCCGGGCCCCACCGCCCACCCTCGGCGACACGGTCATCCTCGGGCACACCCGTGCGCAGGTCCACGCGGCGTCCCTCGGGAAACGCCTCCCACAGCTCACGCTCCGGTGAAGTCAACTCGTCGTATGAGAGCACTCATGCAGAGTAGTGATCTGCCATCGCGCTCGCCTCACCTACCATGCGCGGATCGGAGGGCGGCCCATTCTGTTAGGGGTTCCAAGAGGTCACGCAGATAGGCGGCAGGCGGGCTCGGCTTGCAGACGGGCCAGGCGCAGGTTCCGTGATCATGGAGTTGCGACTCTCTGTGATCACCGGGCTGTACCTGTGCTGCCATCATGGCCGACCGAACCGCTGTGGGAACGGCTGTGGTGTCGGCGACTTGCTGGCGGTGGCTGCTGGCGTCGACGCCTCGTAGGCGGGAGCGGCTGCTCGAAGTGCAGCGGTCAGATAGCGGTGAACGATGTCCAGTTCACCCGGGGTGAAGTCCTCGGCCGCATCGACGAGGTCGGCGATGAGCGGGCCGAAGAAGGACCAGCCCAGCTCCACGGCCTTCTGCTCCACCGTCAGCATGATGCGTCGCCGGTCGTTTTCATCGCGCTCGCGACGGACGAGCCCCAGGCGCTCCAGCCGGTCGAGCAGGGCGGTGGTGCCCGCCGAATTGAGCCGCAGCGCCGCACCGAGCCGTCCCGGCGTGACGTCGGTGCCCGCCCGGTCGGCGTCAAGCAGGTGGATGAGGGCCCGCAGATCGGTGGGGTGCAGGCCGTTTCGCGCGGCAAACTCGGCGCCGCGCAGATCGAATTCCACGGTCACTGCCCGCAGTAGATGGACCAGCCGCATCGCGGGGTTGTTGTCATTACTCACTGGGCTACTATCTCGCTCAGCGAGAGAATTGGTCAACGAGATGATTCCTCGGAGGGTTCGCCGTGTCCTCATCCCAAGAGTTCTTCTCCGCCTACGACGCACTGCTCGCCCGCTGGCCCACTGGTACCACCGAGATCGACGTTCCCACCCCGTACGGCATCACCCGCGTCCACGCCTACGGCCCGGCTGATGCCACCCCCGTCCTCCTTCTGCACGGCGGCGGTTCCACCGGCGCGGTCTGGTTCGCCAATGCCCCGGCACTCGGCACGCACCACCGGGTGCTGGCCGTCGACATCCTCGGCGACGCCGGGCACAGCATCCCCAGCGGGCGCCCGCTGCGCACAACCACCGACCTGATGGCCTGGTTGGACGCGCTGCTCGACGGCCTCACCGTGTCCCGCGCGCACTTGCTGGGTCATTCCTACGGCGGCTGGATGGCCCTGACCTACGCCCTGCACGCCCCACAGCGGGTCGATCGGCTGGTACTGCTCGACCCGACCCAGTGCTTCGCCAACTTCCGCCCGGGTTTCCTGCTGCGCTCGCTGCCGATACTGCTCCGCCCGACGAAGGCCCGCGCACGCGCGTACCTGGACCGTGAGACGGCGGGCACGGACACCGACCTGGGCTGGAAGCGGCTCTATGCCTCGGCGGTCTCGGGGTTCGGGAACCGGAAACTGGTCGTCGGCCGCCGCCCGGACCCAACGACGCTGAGTGTCCCGCTCCTGGTCCTTCTCGCCGGCCGCAGCGACGCCCACGACGCCGCGAAAGTCGCAGTCCGCGCCCGCAAGGCCGTACCGGACGCCCGGATCGAGATCCTCGCCGAGCTCACCCACTTCGCCATGCCCACCGCCGTGCCCGCGCAGACGAACCGCCGGATCACCGACTTCCTGGCAGACAACCATGAGAGCAAGCCGCCCTGGGCGTGGTTTGAGTAGGATCAAGCGGAGCGGCGCCAGCGCGGTGGAGCGCCCCGAGAGCGCCTTCTACCGGCTCGCACGCTGCTACGAACGCCGCACCAGCGTCATCAACGCCTTCTTCGACCTCGCGGATGCCGTCATCACCGTGCGGAGCAGCATCCGCCGCGTCTGGATCACCACCGCTGGGACGACCGCCCCGCCCGAAGACCATGACACCACACCTATCTGCGCGAGCTCCAAGGTCTTGTCGTCGTCAAGAAAGCTGCACTCCCCAGGTGAAGGGGCGCATCAGGTGCTACACGCTGTGAGGGTGTCGGGTGGGTCGCGAGGGTGCGAGTGGCCGGTGCTCCGGTCGGGAGATCCCTCTACTCGGAGTCACCCCTCGTAGCGGGTGGCCAGGGTCCGTACCGTCTCGGCGATGCGGTCGCGGAGTTCGGCCGGTGCGATGACCTCGACGTCGGTGCCCAGCCGCAGGAACTCTCCGTGGGCGTGGTCGATCGATTCGATGGGCACCCGGGTCTCCGTCCATCCGTCACTCGCGGGTGTCACGCCGATGCGGCGGGCGCCCTCCGGGGTGAGCCGTACCAGAGCCTCCCCGGTGTGCAGCCGGGCGCGGAAGTCGGCCAGATAGCTGTTCCAGTGCGTGACCAGGTCGAACCCGTCCGGGATGACGAACTCTTCCTCCAGGGAGTGGAGTTCGATGATCTGGTCGACCCGGTAGGTGCGGATTCCGGACGGCCCGCTCGCGACCAGGTACCAGCGGCCGGCCTTGAGTACGAGCCCGTACGGCTCCACCTGCCGCTCGATCTCCTCCGGTGCCCGCCAGCGCCGGTACCGCAGGACCACCGCCCGCCGTGCCCACACCGCGCCGGCGACCGCGGCCAGGTGAGGCGTACGGTCGGCGTCGCCGTACCAGCCGGGGGCATCGAGCAGGAAGCGTTCCTGGATCCGCCCGGCGTGCTCGCGCAGCTCCGTCGGAAGGGCGGCCCGCAACTTGAGTTGGGCGGTGGTGAGCGCCTCGCCGAGGCCGAGCTCGGCGGCGGTGCCGGGGAGTGCGGCGAGAAATGCGGCCTCCGCCTCGTCCGCGGTCAGTCCGGTCAGGCGGGTCCGGTAGCCGTCGACCAGTCGGTAGCCGCCCGCATGTCCAGCGTCGCCGTACAGCGGGACACCGGCGGCGCCAAGCGCCTCGACGTCCCGGTAGACCGTACGGACGGAGACCTCCAGTTCCTCGGCCAGCTGCTGGGCCGTCATCCGGCCCCGGTTCTGGAGCAGCAGAAGCAGGGTGACCAGTCGGCTCGCACGCATGCTCCCCAGTATCCACTGACAGTGGATGTCAGTGGAGTTCCCCTAACCTGCGGCGCATGGACGACTTCGACTTCCTGCACGGCTCCTGGAACGTGGCCAACCGCCGCCTCACCACCCCGCTCGGCGGCCCGGGCGCCACCACCTGGGAGGAGTTCCCCGGCCACTCGGTGATCCAGCCGCTGTTCGGGGGTGCCGGGAACATCGACGAGATCACTTTCCCCACCCTCGGCCGCCAGGGCGTGACCCTGCGGCTGTTCGACCACGAAACGCGCCAGTGGTCGATCCACTGGTCGGACAGCCGGACCGGCCGGCTGGATCCCCCGGTGATCGGCGGCTTCACGGGCGACCGCGGTGACTTCCACGGCGAGGACACCTACGACGGCCGCCCGATCCGGGTGCACTTCACCTGGCACCGCCTCGGCCCGGAAGCTGCCCGCTGGGAGCAGGAGTTCTCCGGCGACGGCGGCCGTACCTGGGAGCTCAACTGGATCATGGACCTCACCCGCACCGGGTCGGCCGACGCATGAGCATCGTCGAATTCCGCCAGTACACCCTGCACCCCGGCGCCCGAGAGACACTGATCGAGCTGTTCGAGCGCGAGTTCGTGACCGGCCAGCAGGCGGCCGGCATCACCGTCGGCGGCCGGTTCCGCGACCTTGACGACCCGGACCGCTTCGTCTGGCTGCGCGCGTTCCTCGACATGACGCACCGCCGGCGCGCGCTGGAGGCGTTCTACACCGGCACGGTCTGGCGGGAACACCGCGACGCGGCCAACGCCACCATGATCGACAGCGACGACGTCCTGCTGCTGCGCGGTCCGGGCTTCGCGTCGGAGTCGGGCACTCGCGAGGTGGTCGCGACGGTCTGCCGGCCGTCGGACGCGGCTGCCTTCGACGCGTACGCCGCCCGGCACCTGGGCCCGCGCCATGCGCTGCACCGCACCGAGCACGCCGAAAACGACTACCCCCTCCTGCCCGTACGCGCCGGGGTGGACGTCCGGCTCTGGTTCGGCTCGGCCGAGGCATCACCCTGGCCGATCCGGCGGCTGCGGCTGGAACCCGTGACGACTTGCCGGTGACAGCACCGCAAAGATGCCTCTGACCAGCGAGAATGAGCTGCTCGCGGCCCGCCGGCTCGGCTGCGGTCAGTGCCGCTTGTAGGGGACGATCAGCACCGCGGTGGCATCGGCGTGACTCCGTAGTTCTTTGAGGGTTTGGCTCGGCGAGGTGTTCTGGCCGAAGGACGCCGGTAGGGGGTCGCGGAGCGCGTACAGCGTCAGCTGGTACCTGTGCGTGTGGGCGGCGGGTGGGCAGGGGCCGTCGTACGTCGCCTCGCCGAGGTCGTTGAGGAGTTCCCGGGCGCCGGGCGTCAGGGTGTGCGCCTTCGTTCCCGACGCCGTCGCAGGAAGGCCGACCTGCAACCAGTGAACCTTCTGGTCGTTCAGGTCGACCATGGACAGGGCGAGTTCAGCGGTCCCAATGGGGACGTTCTTGAACGTGAGCCCGGGGGAGTAGTCGTGGGGACTGTCACAGGTCATCAGGGGGAGGAATGCTCCTGACGCGTCGAAACCCTGGCCGCGGCCGAGGGTGAAGGGACCAGTAGGCACCACAGTCGCCCGGGAGACGGTGGTGGACGGGGCCGACGTCGCCTGGGCGTGCCCGGAGTCTGATGAGCAGGCGGAGGTTGTCAGCAGCGCAACTGCGGCAAGCGTGCCCGCGACGAGGAATCGACGCTTCATGCTGGAACCGTATGCTGGCGCTCCCCTGATCGCTCGTACCGGCTCACGGTTTCCTGACCGTCGACGGCCAGCCTGCGTCGGCTGGGTCGCCGCCCCTGCGGGAGACGTCACGGTCGTAGCGAACGTAAGCGGCCAGGGCACTGAGCCCGACGGCGCGCAGGGCGGTGACCGGTGCTCGTTGTGGTCGTCGCTGCTGGGATGCCGGACCTGATGTCCGTCTTCCGTAAGGATTCGGACATTCCGATGCGAGCTCGCGGCGGCTGTGATGGAAGGCATGAGTTCGCGCATTCCTTCGCTCCGTCCGCCGATGTTCAGGGGGCGGTTGCACGACGCCCGCACGGCGACCTCGATCGGGCGGTGGCTGGGCCTGGCGTTCGCGGTGTGCTTCGTCACCGGACTGATCAGCCACTTCCTCCAGCATCCGCCGGGCTCGCTGGCCAACGATCTGCCGAGCCGCCCGGTGTGGGGCTACCGGCTCACTCAAGGCCTTCACGTCGCCTCCGGCATCGCAGCCATTCCCCTGCTGCTGGCCAAGTTGTGGGCGGTGTACCCGCGACTGTTCGCCTGGCCGCCCGTGCGATCGGTGCTGCACGCACTGGAGCGGCTGTCGATCGGGGTGCTGGTGGCGGGAGCCGTGTTCGAGTTGGGCACCGGGCTGCTGAACACGGTGCAGTGGTATCCGTGGCCGTTCTCGTTCGTGCCCGTGCACTACGCGGTGGCCTGGCTGGTGGCCGGGGCGCTGGTGCTGCACATCGCGGTGAAAGCACCCGAGATCAAGGCGCACTGGAGCCGACGGTCGCGCGGAACACTCGCTCTGCCCGCCGAGGATGCATTCGACCGGCGCTCACTGCTGGCCGCGGTGGCAGCGGCGGTCGGCGCGGTCACACTGACCACGGTCGGCCAGTCCTTCACCCCGCTGAAGAGGCTCGATCTGCTCGCGCCCCGCCACCCGGACCACGGCCCGCAGGGCCTGCCGGTCAACCGCACCGCGACCGCGGCCGGCGTCGGCCGGATCCCCGATGACACCTACCGCCTGGTGGTGGACGGGCCACGGCCCTACACGCTGACACTGACAGAACTGCGCGGTCTGCCGCAGCGCGAGGTGGAACTGCCCATCGCCTGCGTGGAGGGCTGGAGCAAGTCGGCGCACTGGACCGGCGTGCGCGTCGCGGACCTGCTGGACCGGGCCGGCGCCCCGTCGCATGCGCGCGTGCGGGTGGTGTCGTTGCAACTCCGCGGCGCCTATCGGGTTTCCGAGATGGGCCACGAATACGCCCGCGACCCGCTCACCCTGCTCGCACTGCGCCTGAACGGGCAGGAACTCACTTCCGACCACGGCTATCCGGCCCGCCTCATCGCACCGAACCGGCCCGGCGTGCTGCAGACCAAGTGGGTCGGCCGACTGGAGGTGCTGTCATGAAGCCGAGGCATGTGAGGGTGAGCGTGACGCGGGTCCTCGCCGGCATGGCCGGACTGGCGCTGATGGGCGTGGGCGCTTCCTTGCTGCTGGACGTACCCGACCCGATGGACGTCCTGGTCTGGCTCGGCGGGGCCCTGGTCCTGCACGACGCGCTCATCGCACCGCTCGTGCTGCTCGCCGGGCTGGCCCTGGTCCGCGGCGGCGTGCGAGGGCCCGTCCGCGGGGCGTTGCTGGCCGCGGGCGCGTTGACGGCCGTGGCCCTGCCGGTGCTGCTGCGCCCGGGACCCACGGCCAACTCCTCGGTCCTGCCGCTGGACTATCCACGCAACTGGCTGCTCACGCTGCTGGCGGTGGCCACGGTCACCATGCTCGCCCTCGCAGTGCGTGGATTCGGCCGGCATCGGCGCCGTCCGCCGTCCTGAATCCACCGACTGGCGGTACGTCTCGCCGTCCTACAGAGGTCTTACGCGTTTCCGCCGGAAGGGTGGTGGCCACCGCATGCACGGGGTAGCGGGGCGGCTGTTTGCGACCGGTGACGAGCTGGGCCGGGCGGGGGCGCATGGGCTGATGGTGGCCTGCTGACGGTGGTGACGTCACGACCGGGCGCATCCCGGTCCGGAGTAATCCGCCTTACGAATCTCTGACGTGGCGGGGCCGCATGGGTCCGTGGACGCATGCCTGGCCCTACCGTCGTCACCATGCTGATCCTGGTCACCGGAGGCGCGGGCTTCATCGGCTCGCACGTCGTCACCGCCCTCACCGGCGCCGGGCACGAGGTGCGCGTGATCGACGCCCTGCTGCCCGCCGCTCACCGCGTCGCCCCGCCGATTCCCGACGGGGTGGACTGGCGGCATGCCGACGTCCGCGACACAGAGGCTGTTGCTGACGCCTTGCGCGGCGTCGACGCCGTCTGCCACCAAGCCGCGATGGTCGGGCTCGGCAAGGACTTCGCCGACGCACCCGACTACGTCGGCTGCAACGACCTCGGCACCGCCGTACTGCTGGCCGGCATGGCCGAATCCCGGGTGCGCCGCCTGGTGCTGGCGAGTTCGATGGTGGTCTATGGCGAAGGACGCTACGAATGCCCGCGCCACGGCGTCGTCCGGCCGGGGCCGCGCCGGGTGCACGACTTGGAGGCGGGCCGCTTCGAACCGCCCTGCCTCCAGTGTGGTGAGCCGCTCGCCCCGGGGCTGGTCGAGGAGGACGCGCCGGCCGACCCACGCAACGTGTACGCGGCCACCAAGCTCGCCCAGGAGCACCTCGCCGCCGCGTGGGCACGGGCGGTCGGCGGGCGGGTTGCCGCGCTGCGGTACCACAACGTCTACGGGCCCGGGATGCCACGCGACACCCCGTACGCCGGCGTCGCCTCCCTCTTTCGCTCCGCACTCGGGCATGGCGAGTCCCCACGGGTGTTCGAGGACGGTGGGCAGCGGCGGGATTTCGTCCATGTCCGGGACGTCGCCGCAGCCAACCTCGCTGCCCTGACCGGGTCGGACGGCCTTCCGGACGGCACCCTGCGGGCGTACAACGTGGGCAGCGGCGAGCCGCACACGGTGGGGGAGATGGCGACCGCGCTCGCCGTGGCCTATGCCGGGCCGATGCCGGTCGTGACGGGGGAGTACCGGCTCGGCGACGTCCGCCACATCACCGCTTCCTCCGAACGGTTGCGCGACGAGCTGGGCTGGAAGTCGCAGGTCGCCTTCGCGAAAGGAATGGCGGAGTTCGCGGCGGCACCGCTGCGCGCCGGGTGACCCGTCATCACGGCCGGCCCCAGTGGCGAGTTCGCGGCTGAGTGCGGCAAGTTCGGCCGTGGGTGTGATGGCGGGCGGTGCGAAGCGGCCGTCGTCGCCGAGGACGCGGGTGGCTTCGGTCAGGGGCCCGGCTCCCGTTCACCACGCTGCGGCCCAGGACGTGCTCGCCGGGACACCCGGGCACAGCAGTTCCTCCCAGTTCGTCGCCTGCCGTGGCGCAGGAAGAACTCCAGCGGAGCGAACTCTCGGATGATCAGGGCGAGTTCGTGACGTTTCGGATAGCGCGGCGGGCGGACGTAGTCGTCCGCGACCTCCAAGCCGAGGATGCGGTCCTCCTCGTCGCCGAGTGCCGTCAGCGTGATCACCGGCAGTGGGCTGTCCTGCCGGATACGGCGGCACACCTCCAACCCATCCATGCCTCGGAGACGGTCGCGTCGTCCTCCACGACGAGTACGCGTTTCACACCGCCGAGTCTCGCACCGGCGTTCGGCCGTCCGAGGGAGCGGCGGCGGACGTCAGTAATCCGTAAGGTCACCAAATCCCTTATGGCCGTTTTGTGTCCGTAGGGTGAGTGAGGTGATTGAGACACTCGTCCCTCCACCTGCTCCCGTTGATGTGGTGCTGCCCTGCCTCGACGAGGCCGAGGCCCTGCCGTGGGTGCTGGACCGCATCCCCTCGGGCTGGCGCGCAATCGTCGTCGACAACGGCTCCACCGACAACTCGGCGGACATCGCCCGCGCCCTCGGCGCGCATGTGGTGCACGAGCAGCGCCGCGGCTTCGGCGCCGCCTGCCACGCCGGGCTCACCGCCGCCACAGCCGACGTCGTCTGCTTCTGCGACTGCGACGCCTCCCTCGACCCCGCTCTGCTGCCCGCCGTCACCGGGCCTGTCCTCGACGGGTCGGCCGACCTGGTCCTGGGCCGACGCCGACCCACCACCCCCCGAGCCTGGCCCCCGCACGCAAGGATGGCCAACCTGGCGCTGGCCCAGATGATCCGGCAGCGCACCGGACTGCGCCTGCACGACCTCGGCCCGATGCGCGCCGCCCGCCGTGAGGCCCTGCTGGCCCTCGGTCTGACCGACCGGCGCTCCGGCTACCCGCTGCAGATGGTGGTCCGCGCCGCCGACGCGGGCTGGCGGGTGGCGGAGAGGGAGGTGCCGTACAGCCCGCGCACCGGCCGCTCCAAGGTCACCGGCACCTGGCGCGGCACCTGGCAGGCCGTACGCGACATGCGCGCCGTCCTCGCCGAACCCCCCGTCACCGCACCGGCCGCCGGCGCGAGTGCCGCAGGAACCGGACGATGAGCGCCCGGCACGCGGTCACGGAGCCGCTCACGCTGCTGGTCATCGCCAAGGAGCCCGTCCCCGGGCGAGTCAAAACCCGGCTCACCCCGCCCTACACGCCACACGAGGCGGCCGCCCTGGCCGAGGCCGCCCTCACCGACACACTTCACACGGTGCTCCAGGTTCCCGCCCACCGCCGCCTCCTCGTCCTCGACGGCTGTCCCGGCCCGTGGCTGCCGCCCGGCTTCGATGTCGTTCCGCAGGTCTCCGGCGCTCTGGACGAGCGGATCGCCGCCGCCTTCGCCCACTGCGGCCATGGGCCCGCCCTGCTCGTCGGCATGGACACCCCGCAGTTGGCCCCGGACCACCTCGCCGGGGTCGGCCGCGACGGCCACGACGCCTGGTTCGGTCCGGCCGCCGACGGCGGGTTCTGGGCACTCGGCCTCGCGGAACCGGCCCGCGCCGAAACCCTCGTACGGGGCGTACCGATGTCCACCGACCGCACCGGAGCGATCCAGCGCGCCCGGCTCACCACGGCGGGGCTGAAGGTCGCCGACCTGGCGGTGCTGCGCGACGTGGACACCGCCGCCGACGCCGCCGAGGTCGCCGCTTGCTGCCCGCCCGGCTCGCGTTTCACCACCGCCCTCCGCCGGGCGGAGGCCGCACGGTGAGCGCCGCGGAGCCCGTCGTTGCCGAACCTGCCGAGTCGGCCTCGCCGGGACAACCCCAGACCCAGATGGCCCAGTCTGCAGGACTCCACCCGTCGACTCGGCCCGCCGACCGGTTCGCGCCCGGGGTGCCAGGCGAGCCGTGGACCCACGATCCCTACACACACGCACTGCGCACCGGCCACGGCCCGCTCCACCTACGCCGCCTGTCGCCACCGGCACATCCGGACGGCCGCGGCGGTTCAGGGGAACTGCTCCCGCTCGATATCGAACGCTGGTGCGCTCCCCCCGATGCCGCCGACCTGGACGTGCTGCACCGCTGCCAGGGGCCCGTTCTGGACGTCGGCTGCGGACCGGGACGCATGGTGGCGGCGCTCGCCGCTCACGGCGTACGGGCGCTGGGAGTGGACGTCAGCCCCGCCGCCATCGCCCGGACCCGGCGCCGGGGAGGAGCGGCCGTACGACGCTCTGTCTTCGCACTCCTGCCCGGCGAAGGCCGCTGGGCCACCCTGCTCCTGATGGACGGCAACATCGGCATCGGCGGCGATCCGACCGCCCTGTTCACCCGCCTGCGCGCCCTCGTCGTCCCCGGCGGGCGCCTGCTGGCCGAGGCCACCTCACACGACGTGGACGAACGCCTCACCGTCCGCGTCGAGGACGCCCACGGCCGCCACGGCCCCTCCTTCCCCTGGGCCCGCCTGGGCACCACCGCCCTGCTGCACGCCGCCACCACCGCCGGCTGGATCCTCACCAACTGCTGGACCGCTGACAACCGCCCCTTCGTCGAACTGCACCGCCCATCGGAGGACTTCGACACGCATTCCCCGGACATCGGAGGAACCGACCAGCCATGACGGATGCCGTCACCCCTCGCCGGTCGCCTTCCGGGCGGGCCAAGCCCCCGCCCGGTCGCCCCGCCGTGCCCATGAGCCGCACCACCGGTCGTGCCCGGGCGCGCATCGCCGTCACCGCCGTGCTCCTCGCCTCACTCACCGCCGTCGTCGCCGACACCGTCGTCGCCGACACCGTCCGCGCCGGCGACAACCAGAGCAACCCAGGCCGCGTCCTTGCCGGGTACGCCATAGCCTGGGCGCTGTTCGCCACCGCCGCATGGGCCGTACGCAAGGTCCCGGCATGCGCGGCGAGCGTCCTGGTCCTGGCAGGAGCGGCCGCCGTCGCCGTCGCGGCCCTCGTCGCCCCGCCCCGCACCAGCGACGACATGTTCCGCTACGCCTGGGACGGCCGCGTCCAGGCCGCCGGCATCTCCCCCTACGCCCATCCGCCCGCCGCACCGCAGCTCGCCGGCCTGCGCGACAACTGGCTCTTCCCCAACCAGAGTTCCTGCAAGGGCTGGGGCCTGCACCGCACCGACACCGGGCTGTGCGTCCGTATCAACCGCCCCACCGTGCCCACCATCTACCCACCCGTCGCGGAGGGCTGGTTCCTCACCGTCCACGCCCTCTCGCCGCCCGGCAGCCGCCACAAGCCGCTCCAGATCGGAGGTGCCGCCCTGGCGTTCGGCACCACCCTCGCCCTGCTCACCGTGCTGCGCCGGCGCGGTGATCCGCAGCGGGCCCCGGCCCGGGCCGCGCTGTGGGCCTGGTGCCCGGCCGTCCCCTTCGAAGCGGTCAACAACGCCCACATCGACACCCTCGGCGTCCTGCTCACCGTCCTCGCCCTGGGCACCGCCACCGCCGGGACCCGTCGCGGTGCACTCCTCGGCGCCGCGATCGCCGTGAAGGTCCTGCCCGTCCTCGCTCTGCCCGGCGCGTTGTCGGGGCAGCGCAGTCCGGCCCGCATCCTCCGCGTGGCATCGGCAGCGGTCGCCGCAGTCGCGCTGGTCTACCTGCCCTACGTCGTGGCCTCCGGCGCCGGCGTCCTCGGCTACCTGCCCGGCTACCTCCAGGAGGAGGGCTACGAAACCGGAGACGTACGACGCTTCGCCCTGCTGCGCCTTCTGCTGCCGGACGACGCCGCGGGCGTGGCCGCGGTCGTGCTGCTCGCCTTGACCGCTCTCTATGTGTGGCTGCGGGGAGACCCCGCTCGTCCCTGGCACGGCGCCCTGCTGCTCAACGGCACCGCGCTGCTCCTGATCTCACCCAACTACCCTTGGTACTCCCTGCTCGTGGTCGCCCTCGTGGCCCTCGACGGCCGCTGGGAGTGGCTGACCGTCACCCTGGCCGGAACCGTCCTCTATCTCGCCAGCTCCCTGCTTCCAGACTTCCCCCTTCAGGCATGGGCGTACGGCACGGCGGCCGCCGTCGTCGTACTCGCCGCCTGCCTGCGCGCCGCTCCGGCACAACGACTGTTGAAGCGACGCCACCGCTCAGCACCGGCTGCTGTCCGACCCGGGCGGCAAGCAGCTACTGATCCCACCGTGCCGAAGTAGCGAGCGGTGATCGGCGCGGGAATCGGGTGCGGTCGCCGGTGCCTCGCTGTCGTTGCCGCGTAGCCCCCTTACGAGGCCCCTCGGTTGGCGCATTCGGACTCAGGCCGGCGGGATCGAGGGTGGTGGAGAGCGAGGCCAGGGACCAAGGGGCACCTCGACAACTGCATCGACCTTCGAAACAGCTCGAGCACGCCAACTGATCATGTTGCCGCACCGGAGAAGTCCAAGACCCGACAGAGTCAAGCTAGGCGACGATGCCAAAAAGTCCAACTGTCTTGCCTCTTGAGTATCCGTCGTACCTCCCGCAGGGTAGCAAGCGCTTGCAGCGAACCCATCCAGCGACGGAGGTCCGATGCACGACGAGAACGCGACACCGGTCCCTGACGACTCCGCCGATGGCTACTCCCGGCGCGCGATGCTGCGTGGTGTCGGCATCGCCGGAGCGGGCCTTGGCCTTGGCGCCTTGACCGGTGGCACGGCACACGCCGACGACGCCCGGACTGTGGCCTCTCTCGCCGCCGACCAGGCCACCGACGCGGCACCCGCCCGTAAGGGCGAGACGATGATCGGGGTGCCGTTCGAACGACGCGGAACTGTGCGGGTCGGCATGATCGGGCTTGGCAACCGCGGCGGCGGCATGATCGACCTGTTTCTGGCGATGCCTGGCGTCCAGGTCGTCGCTCTGTGCGATCCGGTCAAGGAGAAGACCGCGAGAGCCGCGAAGAAGGTGTCGGACGCGGGTCAGCCTGCGCCCGCGACGTACACGAAGGGCCAAGACGACTTCGAGAACCTGTGCAAGCGCGGCGACATCGACTTCGTGTACGTGGCGACGCCGTGGGACTGGCACTTCGAGATGGCGAAGACGGCGATGCGGAACGGAAAGCACGTCGGTGTGGAGTGCCCGATCGCCCTCCAGCTCGATCAGCTGTGGGAGCTGGTCGACCTGTCGGAGCGCACGCGACGGCACTGCATGCAGCTGGAGAACTGCTGCTACGGCCGTAATGAGATGCGGGTGCTGCGCATGGCGCATGCCGGGAAGTTCGGGCGGCTGCTGCACGGCGCCGGCGCGTACATCCACGATCTGCGCGGTCTGATGTTCGATCCGAACTATTACGAGGGTCCGTGGCGGCGGCTGTGGCACACACGGCTGCGCGGTGACCTCTACCCGAATCACGGGTTCGGTCCGGTCGCCAACTACATGGACATCAACCGTGGTGACCGCGTCACCCACATCTCCAGCTTCGGGACGCCCTCGTTGGGGCTCGCCGAGTACCGCGAGGCCAAGATGCCGCACGGCGACCCGAGCTGGAAGGAGACGTACATCGAGAGCGACCGCACGATCAGCCTCGTCCAGACGGCGAAGGGGCGTGTGATCCGGCTGGAGCACGATGTCTCCACACCGCACCCCTACTCGCGGATCAACAGCCTCGGCGGCACGAAGGGTGTCTTCGAGGACTACCCCGCGCGCATCTATATAGAGCCGGACCACACCAACGACAGCTGGGGCGACTTCTCGAAGTACTCCGACTGGGATCACTGGCTCTGGAAGGAGCACTCCAACCCGCCCGGCGGGCACGGCGGTATGGACTACATCATGGTGTTCCGCCTGATGCAGTGCATGCGGCTCGGCCTGGTGCCCGACTTCGATGTGTACGACGCGGCGACCTGGACATCGCCGGTGCCGCTCAGCCATGCATCGATCAAGGCGAACGGCGCGCCCCAGCCGATCCCCGATTTCACCCGGGGCCTGTGGGAGAAGGCACGCTCGGGCGTGGACTCGCAGAAGCCGGAGGCGTGACGCTCTCAGCGAGGTGAGGCCGGCCGCAGGCCCGGCGCGAAGTGGCGCACCGGGCCTGCGACAACTACCTCAGGTCCTCAGTCGGCGTGGAGCACCCCGCATCGCAAGGCGGAGCGTCGCCCGCGTACTGGATGTACTCGGGTGATGCGACAACGCGGCGTGGGGGTACCCCCGGCCGAAGGCTGGGGGAGTGCCGTGCCGGGCGTCGCGAGCCGGTGAACCTTTCCGGTCGCAGCACTAGAAGTGCCCGAGGTCCATCTCCTGGTCCAGCCGTTCCTTCAGCTTCGTGACGTCCTTCAGGAGGGCATCCATCGCGGCCAGGTCCGCCGGATCCGTCTCCTGCGCACCCTCGGACACCCTGTCGGCCAGGTCGCGGAGATCCGCGTAGTACGGATCCCACCCCGCTTCGTCCTGCAGCTGCTGCGCCACGGGAGCCGCAAGCGGCTGAAGCGAGATGAGAGCCGCCTGGCATTGATGGTCAGTGACACAACCACCGGAGAACGTCTCCCCCGCAGTGAAGTTCGTGTACTCAGAGGGCGTTAAGTCCCGTTCCTGATGATGTGGTGTCGCCCGTTCGTGGGTGATGGGACGGTTCCACCCTCGCGTCATGTCGTGTGCATGATGAGGTCGCGGCATGGAACGGATGCCGTACTCAACCGACTTGTCCGACGAGCAGTGGGTGTTGATCGAGCCGCTGGTCACCGCGTGGAAGCAGGAGCGGGTGGCGCGGTCGGCGACCGGGGACCCGGGCTCCTGCGACCTGCGCGAGGTCGTGAACGCGCTGCTCTACCAGAACCGGACGGGCTGTCAGTGGCGGCTCCTGCCCCACGACCTTCCGGCCTGGTCGGCGGTGTTCTACTACTTCACCCTGTGGCGCCAGGACGGCCTTGACCAGCGGATCCAGGAGATCCTGCGCTGCCAGGTGCGGGAGCGGTCCAGACGATTAGAGGACCCGTCCCTGGTGATCATCGACACCCAGTCCGTCCGCGTGGCGGCCGGGGTGCCGAAGAAGACGACGGGACTGGACGCGAACAAGAAGACACCCGGCAGGAAGCGGGGACTCGCCGTCGACGTGCTGGGCCTGATCATCGGTGTGGTGATCCTCGCCGCGAGCGCGCACGACAACGAGGCCGGCATCGCCCTGCTGGACCAGGCGGCCGAACGGTGCGGGATGCGCCTGGAGAAGGTCCTGGTCGACCAGGGCTTCAAGGACGCCGTGATCATCCACGGGGCGGTGAAGGACATCACCGTCGAGGTGGTCCGACGCAACCTGGACGACGAGGGCAAGGGCTTCGTCCCGCAACCGAAGCGGTGGGTGGTCGAGCAGGTCAACGGCACCCTCATGCTGCACCGGCGCCTCGCCCGCGACTACGACCACCGACCCGACAACGCGGCCTCCCGCGTTTACTGGGCCTCCACCGCCGGCATGCTCCGCCGCCTCACCACCCCCGCCCCCACCTGGCGGGACGACGTGGAGCTGGCCGCGTGAGCGTCAGCGAGCTCCTGCGGCTGCTGCAGACCGAACACGATGAGACCGCAGCCCGCGCCGACCATCTGCGCGAGCAGATCGAGCGGCTCACCACCGCCCTCGCCGAGACCGAGGCCCGCCTGGCCGAGCTCGCCGCCACCCGCAAGGTCATCGACGGCCTCACCCCTCCCAACCACGCAACGGCCCCCGCGGAGACCGCCACCGCCACCGTCTACCAGCGCATCGTGACCGCATTCAACGAGCACCCCGGAAAGGTGTTCCGCGTCCGCGACCTGCACGAACACCTCGGCCTGCCCACCGACGAGCCCTCGATCAACGTCACCCGCTCCCGCCTGGGACGACTCGTCCGCCAGGGACTCCTCGAACAACCCGGACGCGGCCGCTACCAGAAACGGACTTAACGCCCTCTCAAGCGCAGCAGATTTCGTCGCCCTCATCGCATCCGGCTTCGCCATCGGGGCCGTCGCCGCGTCGGGCTTCACCGCCGGGGCCGTCGCCGCATCCGGCTTCGCTTCCCTGGTCGTGCTCGGCTTGGCCGCCTCCCCGCTGCACGCCGTGATCAGAACCAGTGCCCCACCCACGGCCAGCACGGACATGCCGCGGCCGGCCCACCTTCGGATCTTCATGCGCGGGAACGTAGCACTCCTTCGGCGACGAGTCGTTCCCAATCGAGGATCGAGGATCGAGGATCGAGGATCGAGGATCGAGGATCGAGGATCGAGGTCGAGGACCGAGCGGCACCGCAAGACCACGGCCACGACAGGTCTCAGGTCCGTCTCCGCAAGGGAAGGGCCGCTCCAGTGTCAATCCGTCGCCGGCCACACTTCGGGCCCGCCGCCGTGCCACTCCACCAGGGGCGACATCGCCACGTCCAGTTCATCCAGTTCGTCCAGGCCTTCCAGGCCGGCCCGCGCCATGAAGACTGACAGGTCGTGCAGGCTGTACGCCGTTCCGAGGACAGTCCCGTCGGTACGCACCTGCCGGCCGCCGCCCTCCCCGGGCGGGTTCACGATCACACGAGCAGCCATGCCACCATCCTGCGGCCGGGCCGTGCGGGACGCATCGCGGCGTGGAGCAGTCGAGGTACCCGCGCAGTATCGGGCCACCGTCTTTGGGGGCGACGTGGATGGTGCGGAAGATCTGGCCTCCGACGTCCCCCATGGTTAACCGGCTGTGTCACCGAGGGCGGCAGCCAGGTCGAGGTTGCGGCGGCGTAGATCGTCGGCCTCCCCGCCCTGCGGCCGGGTGGACAGGAGGATCGGCGTGCCGGCCGTCACCGCAGGGCAGAACGTGCCGGACCGCGCCAAGAGCCCATCCCTGGGCCGTGCACGCGCCGTGCGCGCCTGGGACGCGCTGGAGGTGTGGCTGGAGCAGACGGATACCAAGGCCTGGATGTTGCGGGACATGAAGTTGGTGACACGGGCCGATGCCGGGGAAACCGAGGTGCCTCGACGGGCATCGGTCGGGTAGCGTGCGGGCCATGTCGAGTCCTGAGTCAGACAAGGTGGGGGCTTTCGGTCACGCCGCCAGCCCTCTGGACCACTGAGTTCGTAGTCCTGTCGTCGCGCCGCATCCTGCGGTGGGACGAGTCCCTCAGGGCTGGCCGCGGTGACGAGATGACCTTCTCGTGCTTCTCCTCGCCTCGGAGCCACTCGATGCCTCTCCCGTTGTATCTGCTTGCCGTGGCGGTCTTCGCCATGGGCACCTCGGAGTTCATGCTCGCCGGCCTCTTGCCGGACATTGCCTCGGATCTCGACGTCACAGTCGGGACCGCAGGCGTGCTCACCTCGGCCTTTGCGATCGGCATGATCGTCGGCGCCCCTCTAGTGGCCGCGCTGGCCCGCAACTGGCCCAGGCGCTCCAGCCTTCTCGGGTTCATCCTCGCTTTCGCGGCAGCTCACGCAGTGGGCGCCATCACCACGAGCTTCGCGGTCCTGTTCGCTACCCGGCTCGTCGCCGCACTCGCGAACGCCGGGTTCCTTGCCGTCGCTCTGACGGCTGCCGCCACGCTGGTCTCGCCCGACAAGAAGGGACGTGCGCTGGTCGTGCTGCTGTCAGGCACGACGGTGGCCACGATCGCCGGTGTCCCTGGTGGCTCGGTACTCGGCACGTTGCTCGGCTGGCGGGCCACATTCTGGGCTGTCGCCGCTCTCTGCCTGCCTGCAGCTCTCGGCATCCTGAAAGGGATCCCAGCGGGACGTGCGAAGAAAGAGGCGACTGGCAGGCCGGCCTTGCGAGCAGAGCTCGCCCAGCTCACAAGGCCGCGGTTGATCCTGGTGATGCTGCTGGGCGCGCTGGTGAACGCGGCAACCTTCGCCGGCTTCACCTTCCTCGCCCCCGTCGTGACCGACACCGCCGGGCTGGGCGAGTCGTGGATCTCGGTCGTTCTGATGCTCTTCGGCGCCGGTTCCTTCATTGGTGTCACTACCGCCGGCCGGCTGTCCGACCAGCGCCCCGGTCTGGTCGTCGCAGTCGGTGGCCCGCTGCTGCTCATCGGCTGGCTGGCCCTGGCGGTGCTGGCCAACGAGCCGGTCGCCTTGTTCGCCCTCGCGTTCGTGCAGGGCGCGCTGTCGTTCGCGTTGGGCAGCACGCTGATCACGCGGGTCCTGTATGAGGCCGCGGGAGCCCCCACCATGGCCGGCTCGTATGCCACCGCGGCACTCAATGTCGGCGCCGCCGTCGGCCCCCTCCTCGCCGCGATGACCCTCAGTACCGCGGTCGGGAACCTCGGGCCGCTGTGGGCAAGCGGCCTACTCGTCGCGGTCGCACTACTCATCGCGTTCCCCCTCCGCACCGTGGTCGCGGCAGGCCGAAGCGCCGAGGTGCTCCAGTGACGCACGCGAACGCTCCCTTGACCATCGAGTGACGTCGAACGCTCGTGGAACGCTGCCGAAGCCGTCCGATCGTCGGTGCGCAGTAGCAGCATGTCTCCGAGTTCGAGCACGAACGTGACGGCGTGGGAAATGGCGGGCGCCGTGCTCGCACGTTTCTACTACCAAGCCGGCATGCGCGTCGACGGCTCGGTCGGCGGCGGATTCTGGTGGCACTTCGCTCGGGAGGCGCCCCAGGAGTCCGGGCTGGTGCGGGCGGTCAGTTCTGTCGTACCGCGTCCGGCCCGCGCGGTATCGGGAAATACGGTCAGCCATGCGCCGCCCCGCTTTTGCTCGGCCAGGCCAGGCTCTCCGATATCACGCAGGGGAGCGGTCGCCGCACGCTCGGTGGCCGCCGTGCGGTGGTTGACCCGGTCCCTGTCCCGGTCGCGTGCGGGCGCCGGCGCCGCGCATCTGCCAGGCAACGAACCACGAAGAAGTTCGATTCGGCACAGCGGCGGCATACAACCGCCGCGTCACCCGTCAGGCATCCACCGGCGGCACCGAGGCCAAGCGGCGCTGCGCTGCGGCTTGGATCTCGGAAGGACCGCGTGCCCATTCGATCGTGCGGCCGACCACCGTCGCCACCGGCCGGTCCCAGCATGAGCGGACCGCCGCCGGACGACGTATGCCGAGTTCGGCCCGCCCCCAGTCCGGAAGGAGCCCGACCGCGGCATTCATCAACAGACGCACGACCAGCCGCTCACGCCCGGTCCGGCCGAAGCCCCGGAGAAACCGCACGGAGTCCGACGCGGCTCGGGTGGCACGGAGTTGGGGGCGTATGCGGTCCAGGTAGCGCTCGACCTCCTGAGCGTTGCACGGCACCTGCTCCGCGCCCAGCATCTCGGCGACCGGGGCGACCTGGCGGTAGTACGCGTCGCACTCGGCAGGCGTCAGCCGCAACCGCTGCGGCGCGTACGTCTGGTAACCCGCCAGGAAGCAGCGCACCTCGGCGATGTGCACCCAGGTCAGCAGTTCGGGGTCGTCCGCGCGGTAGGACCGGCCGTCCGGGGCGGTGCCGCGCACCCGGGTGTGAATCCGACGCACCAGGGCGATCGCCTCGTGCGCGGCCGGCGCGGAGCCGAAGGTCGTCGTGGTGACGAACCGCGCAGTGCCGATGAGCCGGCCGACCGGGTCGGACCGGAAATCCGAGTGCTGGTCGACCCCGGCCATGGCCAGAGGGTGCAGTGACTGGAGCATCAGCGCCGCGAACCCGCCGATGAGCATGCCGGTCGGATGCCCGTGCACCCGCCAGACAGGACCGCCCGGGACGATCCCGAGCAGCCCGGGATCACCGGCCGGACCCTCGTACCGCTCCAGTTTGAGGTCCCCACCATGCACGGTCGCCTTGAGCTCCTCGGCGATCCGGGTCCTCAGGCCCACAAATACCTCCGCGATCCGATGCAAACCGCCCCAGCATTGCCATTCTCTCCGGTCGAAGCGACGACGGCCTGGGAGGTGGCCACGACCCCGACCATGCTTCCGCCCGCACCGGGTGTGACCCCACGGCCCTGCGTCGCCGCCTGCTGCGCCTGTCCGTAAGTCTGTGGTGGTACCCCTGCTGGAAGACCGTCCCCTCGGTGCCGGCGGCGCGCATCGAGCTGCGGCAGCCGGCCCGCACCCGGACACCGGGGCGTACTCGCCGTGGGTGCGCGTCGGCCGGGACCGTGCGGCGTCCGGCCCGGTCTAATGCGGTGCACCCGGGTTGGTGCCGGCGGCGAGCGCGGCTGCCTCTCCGCGCGAGGTCACGTCCAGTTTTCGCAGCAGGCCTGCGACGTGGAACTTGACGGTGCTCTCCGTGATGCCGAGCTCGGCCGCGATCGCCTTGTTGCGTCTGCCCTGGGCGACCAGGTGGAGCACCTCGCGCTCGCGGCGGTTGAGGGCTGCCAGACGCGTCTCATCGCTCCGATTGGCGGGAGGCTCGAGAGGGAGAGCGATTGTCGCGTGGCTGCCCCATCCCGGGACCGCGTCCAGGGTGACCGCGGCACCCAATGTCTGTGCACGGCCGTCGAGTTGCCGCTGCAGGGCCGGCACGTCGAGTTTTCCGGACTCCTGGTCACGTACGTCGACCACCAGCGAGGCGCCCGGGCAGCTCCAGGCGATGCGCAGGCGAGTCAGGTCAGGCTGGGCGATGAAGGCCAGCACGGTGGCGCGCGTCATCGCACGTGCCGCGTAGGCGATCTCGCCCGGCAGCGGGCGTCCGTCCTTCGGCGGGGCCACGAACTCGATGTGCGCCTCGTGATGGCGCAGCATCTGCCGGAGGTCCTTGCGCAGCGTCGCGAAGGCCGCATGGGCAGTCTCCTGCGACAACTCCTGGTCGGACTTCTGCATGGAACGCAACGCGATCAACGCGGCGGACGCCGTATCGGTGGCAGCCAGTCGCGCCCTGGCGTCATCGAGCCCGGACGAGCGCAGCGTGGACAGAACGGCCACGAGCGAGGTCTCGTGTGCAGCCACCATCTCCGTGATGGTGCGCGCCCGTTCGCTGGACGCGGCACGGGACTCTGCCAGGTAGTCGGGACTGGCCTGGGCGACCTGCTGCCGGATCGATGTCGCCACGATGCCGAAGACCGCTGACAGCTCGGCCGGATACGGGACCGGCCTCTGAGAACCCTGCGGAACGAGCAGGAGCAGCGTGTCCCCCCGGTCCCGCACCGTCCACACCGAGCGCTGAGCACCACCGATCCCGGCAGTGGTGCTCAGCGCCCGGCCGGGCTCGACGACCCGCTTGAGGTCTTCGAGCTCATCGATGGTGACCTTGTGGATCAGATCGGCGGCTCCGGCGACCTTACGTGGACGTCCCGTGCACTCGCGAGTGAAGATCACGAGCGCTGCGTGCGGCCACCGGTGGGACAGGAGCCGGGAGAAACGGGGAGCGATGTCGTGCAACGGGCCGTCGATGACTTCCCGCAGCGTGAGAAGTCCATCGGTTGAGGCCTGCGGATCTGGCATTCCGTCGACCCTACACTCTCCACTCGCTGTTCGAAGGTCGAGGATTTCCTGTCCACAAGACCAGGCTGCCGATGATCGCCACAGGGTTAGGTTCGCTGAGGCATGCACCGGATTGCATGCGCTTGTATCCCGAACGACGAAGGAACAGTTCCGATGCCTCAGCAGGTCCGCGGCGTGATCGCCCGTTCGAAGGGAGCTCCCGTCGAGCTCACCGACATCGTGATCCCGGACCCGGGTCCGGGCGAGGTCGTCGTTGCCGTGGCGGCGTGCGGGGTCTGCCACACCGACCTCACCTACCGGGACGGGGGGATCAGCGACGACTATCCCTTCCTGCTCGGACACGAGGCGGCCGGCACCGTCGAGAGCGTCGGAGCAGGCGTCGACTCCATCAAACCCGGCGACTTCGTCGTCCTGAACTGGCGGGCGGTGTGCGGGCAGTGCCGCGCCTGCAAGCGCGGACGCCCGCAGTACTGCTTCGACACGTTCAACGCCGCCCAGAAGATGACCCTGCTCGATGGCACAGAACTCAACCCCGCCCTGGGCATCGGCGCATTCGCCGACAAGACCCTCGTCCACGCAGGGCAGTGCACCAAGGTGGACCCCTCCGCAGACCCCGCGGTCGTCGGCCTCCTGGGATGCGGTGTCATGGCCGGACTCGGGGCGGCGGTCAACACCGGAGCCGTGAGCCGGGGCGACTCGGTGGCGGTGATCGGCTGCGGCGGCGTGGGCGACGCCGCGGTCGTCGGGGCCCGACTGGCCGGCGCCTCGAAGATCATCGCTGTCGATCGAGACGACCAGAAGCTCACATGGGCCCGAGAGCTCGGCGCGACCCACACGGTCAACGCGACCGACCAGGACATCGTCGCCGCGGTCGCGGAACTGACCGGCGGCTTCGGCGCCGATGTCGTCATCGACGCCGTGGGCCGCCCCGAAACGTGGAAGCAGGCGTTCTACGCACGCGACCTCGCAGGGACCGTCGTCCTCGTCGGCGTCCCCACCCCGGACATGCGCCTGGACATGCCGCTCCTCGACTTCTTCTCCCGCGGCGGCAGCCTCAAGTCGTCCTGGTACGGCGACTGTCTGCCCGAACGGGACTTCCCCATGCTCGTCGACCTGTACCAGCAAGGCCGGCTGCCGCTGGACAAATTCGTCACCGAACGCATCGGCCTCGACGCGGTCGAGGAAGCCTTCCACACCATGCACACCGGCAGCGTGCTGCGCTCGGTGGTGGTCTGGTGAGCGGCGCCCTGCGTATTGAACGCGTTGTCACCAGCGGGGTCTTCGCACTCGACGGGGGCACGTGGAACGTCGACAACAACGTCTGGCTCATCGGCGACGACCACGACGTCGTCGTCGTGGACGCGGCCCACGACGACGCCCCGATCGTGGAAGCGGTGGGCAACCGCCACGTAGCAGCGATCGTGTGTACCCACGGGCACAACGACCACATCTCGGTCGCGCCCCAACTTGGCGACCGCCTTGACGCCCCGGTCCTGCTGCACCCGGCAGACCGACAACTGTGGGAGATGACCCACCCGAGTCGAACGTTCCGGGAGATGGTCGACCGCGAACGCATCGCCTTGGCGGGGACGACCCTGGAAGTGATCCACACCCCCGGACACTCGCCCGGCTCGGTCTGCCTCCACCTGCCCGAGGCCCACGCTCTGTTCTCCGGCGACACCCTGTTCGCCGGTGGACCAGGGGCAACAGGCCGATCGTTCTCGGACTTCCCGACGATCATCACGTCCATCCGCGACCTACTGTTCCCCCTGGCCGAGAACACCCTCGTCCACACTGGACACGGAGACACCACGACCATCCAGGAAGAAGCACCCCACCTGGATGAATGGATCCGCCGCGGGCACTGAGCCCTCGCCCCCGGCGCAACTCGCTGGCGTTTGGCGTGGAGATCAGGAAAGCTCGCGCGCATGGTCTCGGTATTGCAGAACGTGGCGATCGACTGTGCGGATGCCTACGAGTTGGCGCGGTTCTGGAGCAGTGTGACTGGCCGTCCGCTGCATCCGGAGGACAGACCGGGTGACCGGGAGATCCAGGTGCTGCTGGCGGAGGGGCCAGTGCTGTACTTCAACCAGGTGCCCGAGGCCAAGACGATCAAGAACCGGATCCATCTGTGTTTGCGCCCTGAGACCTCGCGCGATCAGGAGGTGGACCGGTTGCTGGGCCTCGGTGCCACCTTTGTCGCCGATCACCGGAATCCCGATGGTTCAGGCTGGGCGATCCTCGCTGATCCCGAAGGCAACGAATTCTGCGTTCTGCGCAGTGAGTCCGACCGAGCCGCCATGAATTCGTGACGCTCACGCGCCGTCCAGGCCGCTCTCGAGCACTGGACGCCCCTCCACTGAGGAGCAGATTCCCCACCCCGAAGGGTGGGGAATCTGACGGTGCTACCGGCTGGGACTCGTCCGGCCGATCATGTGACTGGTCCGGATCCAGTACTCCAGCTGTAGACCGTGATCCGAGAGAGGCGCGCGTCGGCGAGGGACGGCCGTTATTCCAGCCACATCCCGTCGCGCATGATGACTCTCCCGCGTAGTTCCGGCTCGCCACGCCAAGCGCGCACAGTCCTCGGGATCACGCGTACATACAGAAAGGAACCCTCTTCCACGCGTGGATCCCACCCGAACTTGTCGGCGAACGCCTCCGCTGCGCCTCCGGGCACCTCCTGGTCCGGGAAGTACTCTGCCTCACCCTGGAGGAGCACCACGTCGAAGGTGTCCGGTAGCGACAGGCGCACGCGCGGCTCTTTGCGGACGTTTCGCGCAGTCACGGAAGTGGCGCTGGTGCACATCCACACTGCTCGCCCATCCCACAAGAACCACAGCGGCACCTGGTGCGGCCCGTGATCAGGGTGAGCCGTCGACACCCATACATCCCGCTCGGTAACGAGCCGCTCCAGAGCGTCGCGCATACGCTCCGCCGTCTGGCGACGAACGATTCCTGTGGTCTCCATGAGGACCGACCCTAGCCAAGCAAGCGCGAAGCGCGCCTGAGGCGCAGGACCTACTCCCAGCGACCGATGAACCCCTCAGCTTTTGGCTTGGGGCGACCAACTTCGGCGCTCAGGGTGGCCGGCGGAAGTGCTCAGTCACACTTGTCTCCGGTAATGGCTGGCTCGTGATCGCGCCTGGTGGCTGCGTCGCCAGGTGGCTGCCACATGACCGACCGGACAAGACCTGGGCGGGGGAGGAAGTCAAGTTCTCCCACACCGAACAGCAGCTCTCCGAGACCGACGAGAAGATGGTGATCTAGGCGTTCGCCACGGGGCGCTTCGCGCGTGGTCCGACAGTGAACGACGTCGATTGACGCAGCGCAAAGCGCCGTAGAGGGGTCATAACAGGCCTGGTGCTCGGCATGCCCACGACGAAGAACTCGAATCGAGACCTTGAAGGTGTGGTTCGTTCCCGTCGGCATGGAGATAGTTAGGCGCGTAGAGCTCGGATCAACGAGGGGCCACCTGACGATCTCAGGCACCGGTAACGGTGATGCGTCGTGTGCCCCTCCATGCGGTGAACCAATGGACTCATGAGGAGGAGCCCCATGCGTGGTGCCAAGAGCGCCAAGTGGGTTGCGATGGCCGCGGTTGTGGCACTGGGCGCGACGGCCTGTGGCGGCGGTGGCGGTGACGTCGACAAGGGCAATGGCGACAAGGTCGCGATCGACCCGAGCGGTAAGTTCTCCATCGAGGTCGGCGAGCCGCAGAACCCGCTGCAGCCGGCGAACACCATGGAGTCCAACGGCAGCATTGTCATCAAGTCGGTCTTCTCCGGGCTCGTCGACTACGACCAGAGCGGCAAGACCGTCTACGTCAATGCCCAGTCGATCGACTCGACGGACAACAAGACCTTCACGGTC